>CANSAF010000015.1 GCA_947644645.1 uncultured Sporosarcina sp.
TGTGGCATAAAGCTTTTGTTTTTTCGTTGTCTACTTGACAGGACGCAGTTCAAAATGTTGGATAGTTCATTTTGGATATTTTAAGCGGAAGCCCGCCCCGCTCACTTGATTTGCTCAAATCACCGATATTTGCTATGCTAGTAAGGATATATAGTCTGTGACGTGGCCGAGTAAATAAAAATGTGAACAGAGAAGATAACGAACTGCTGAGAGTTATCACACCACTTTTTGTTGAAACCTACCATTGAGGCGTTATGCAAACATAACCGAGTCGTTTCCGTTACAAAACGTTCCAAGGGCTCATGTCATGTGAGCTAAATGAAGGTGGTACCACGTCGATTCAGCGCAAAGACGTCCTTATGACAGGACAGCTTTGTGTTTTTTTATGTAATAAAGTGAAACTTCAATCAGTGGGTGGGCTTCATCCCCACTGATACGAAAGAACATAGGCTAAGTTCGTCACGTCCTGATGCCTTCGCCTATGTGACCAACATCCTGTTGCCCCGAACCAATCGGGCTTTTACAGGCAGTTGACCTCTCGCATACATTTACCACCTATGCTTAAGTCTTGAAGTGGGAGTCTTACTGCCTGTTAATGCGGGATAAATTAAAAACAGGGAGGCAATCACCATGAGTAATAAAGAAAATGAATTTACAAGTTGGTATATTGATACGATTAAAAAAGCGGATTTAATGGATTACACGCCAGTTCGTGGATGTATCGCTTTTAAACCAGATGGCTATGAAATTTGGGAGCATATTAAAGACGCGATGGATAAACGTTTTAAAGAAACAGGTCACCGTAATGCTTATTTCCCAATGTTAATTCCAGAAAACTTCTTTGAAAAAGAGAAAGATCATATTGAAGGATTTTCACCAGAACTTCCATGGGTAACAGAAGCGGCAGGCGAAAAATTAGAAGAGCGTCTTGCGCTTCGTCCAACGTCTGAAACAATGATCGGTCATTTATATTCAGATTGGATTAAAAGTTACCGCGATCTTCCAGTGTTAATTAACCAATGGGCGAACGTCTTCCGTTGGGAAAAGAGAACATTACCATTCATCCGTACTTCTGAGTTCTTATGGCAAGAAGGACATACGGCACATGTTGATGAAAAAGAAGCACGTGAAGAAACGATGCAAATGTTAAATGTTTATAAAGAAGTATTAGAAGAAGTGCTTGCAATTCCAGTATATGACGGTGAAAAAACACCATCAGAACGCTTTGCTGGAGCGGTTGACACGTACTCAATCGAAGCAATGATGAAAGACGGGAAAGCAGTTCAAGCGGGAACGTCTCACTATTTAGGTACAAAATTTGCGGAAGCATTTGACATCAAATATTTAACGAAAGAAAATAAGCACGAATTTGTGCATACAACTTCATGGGGTACGTCAACGCGTTTAATCGGTTCTGTCATTATGGTTCATGGTGATGAACAAGGACTTGTATTGCCACCACGTATTGCACCAACTCAAGTTGTATTAGTACCAGTTGGTCCATGGAAGAAAAATCCTGCAATTGTTGAAAAATTAGACGAGATTTTTGCAGCTTTAAAAGCAAAAGGCATTCGTGTTCGTCTAGACGATTCAGACCAATCACCAGGCTTTAAATTCAATGAGTGGGAATTGAAAGGTGTTCCAGTTCGTATTGAATTAGGCCCACGTGATCTTGATAAAGACCAAGTTCTACTAAAAGCACGTGACGAAGACGAGAAAATCGAAGTTCAATTAGACGAAGTCGTTGCACGTATTGAAGAAGAATTAACGACAATGCAAACACGTCTACTAGAAAAAGCGAAAGCATTCCGTAAAGAACATTCACATACACATGTGGATACACTAGAAGCATTGGAACAGCATATCGCCGATTCAGATAAAAACGATACAATCCCAGGTTGGGTATTAGCAGGATGGTGTGGCGATGATGATTGTGAGTCGCATGTTCAAGAACAAACGAAATTCACAACACGTAATATTCCATTCGACCCACCAGCGAAGAAAGAAACTTGTATTAACTGTGGTAAAGAAGCAAAACACACAGTTTGGTTCGGCCGCGCTTACTAATTCGTTCCAAACAAAGAAAAAATACGATACACAAAGCGTCACGAAAAGTCTTAGCTTGGCTTTTCGTGGCGCTTTTTTCACGCGAATGATTGGTGTTTCTTCGATTATTCAATCATAATGGAGGTAAGACGTGTGAGGAGGATTGGTTATGAAAAAAATTATGAATGATCCTAAACATTTATTGAATGAACTGCTAGAAGGTTTTGTGTACACGCATGATCATCTTGTCAGTCGCCTAGAAGGCACGAATGTGATTCACAGAAATTATCGGAACAATGGAAAAGTTGCTTTAGTAAGTGGCGGTGGGAGTGGTCATGAACCATCGCATAGCGGATTTGTCGGTAAAGGAATGCTTGCGGCAGCAGTACCAGGTGAAGTTTTTACATCTCCAACACCAGATCAAGTATTTGAAGCGATTAAAATTGCCGATCAAGGCGCGGGTGTTTTATTAATTGTCAAAAATTATTCTGGAGATATTATGAATTTTGATATGGCGAAAGATCTTGCAGAATTAGAAGAGATTACAGTTGAATATATTGTCGTTGATGATGATATTTCCATAGAAGATACGGGTTCTGTTGGGAATCGTGGTGTCGCTGGAACTGTACTGGTGCATAAAATTGTAGGGGCAGCTGCTGAAAATGGCATGAGTTTACTTGATTTGAAGCGTGTCGGAGAAAACGTTGTGAAAAATCTTGCAACAATCGGTGTTTCACTTTCTGCAGCAACCGTTCCTGAAGTAGGAAAACCAGGTTTTCAATTGGCTGAAGATGAGTTGGAGTATGGTGTAGGGATTCACGGAGAAGCGGGTTATCGTCGCGAAAAAATTAAATCATCTTATGAAATTGCAGAAGAACTTGTGACGCAGTTGAAAAAGCATTTTAATTGGTCAAAAGGTGAACGATACGGTGTTTTTGTCAACGGTTTAGGCGCAACGCCATTAATGGAACAATATGTATTTATGAATGATGTAAGAAAATTACTAGCACAAGATGATCTCCAAATTGATTATACAAAAGTTGGTTCTTATATGACCGCAATTGACATGGCGGGCGTTTCTTTAACACTTCTTAAAATTGAAGATGATGAGTGGATTAGTGCGTTAAACGAACCAGTCGATACACCAACACTATTTTAAAAGGAGATGCAAATGATGTTAACTGTAGAAAATACAAAACAATGGCTTTTTAATTTCACTGAAAAAATTAAAGAACATGCAGCTTATTTAAGTGAACTCGATCAAGAGATTGGGGACGGGGATCACGGTTCGAATATGGTTCGCGGTGTGGAAGCGATGGAAGAAAAGTTAAAAGAAAGCGATTTTGAAAGTATAGCTGATGTCTTTAAAACGGCGGCGATGTCTTTATTAAGTAAAATTGGTGGTGCTTCAGGTCCCTTATATGGTTCTGCGCTCATTGGGATGGCGAAAGCTGGGGGGGAAAATAGTGAAGATTTAGCTCCGTTATTGCAAGCTGGTCTTGAAGGCATTCAAAAACGTGGACAAGCAGAACAAGGTGAAAAAACGATGGTCGATGTTTGGATTCCAATCATCGAAGCAGTAAAAAATCAGACACTTTCCAAGGAAGTCATTCAAGAAGCTGTCGAACAAACAAAAGCTTTAAAAGCAACCAAAGGACGCGCATCTTATTTTGGTGAACGTTCAATCGGTCATATCGATCCAGGCGCGGCATCTAGCGGTTATTTTTTCGAAGCATTGATAGAAAGTGGTGTTTTAGATGATTAAATACGGATTAGTCATTGTTTCTCATGTACCTGCCATGGCAGAAGGATTAACAGTCTTGTTAAAAGAAATTGCAAAAGATGTGTCGATTACATTTGCAGGCGGCACGGATGATGGAGATATCGGTTCGAGTTTCGATAAAATTTCTGAAGCTGTTGCGAATAATGAAGCAGACGAAATTTTGGCGTTTTATGATTTAGGAAGCGCTAAAATGACACTCGATATGGTTATGGAATTCTCCGATAAAAAAATTCACTTACTCGACGCAGCCTTTGTTGAAGGTGCGTATACAGCGGCAACATTAGCGCAAGGAAATGCAAGTCTTGAAGACATTATGAAACAAGTGGAGCCGTTGGTGATTAAGTAAAATCATTTAGAAATTTACATCCAAAAACTGCTCTCAAAAAGCCCTCGTTTAGCTTTTGGGGGCAGTTTTGCTATGGTATAATAAATGGACAGAATAGTCGGTTTTTAATTTATGATAAATGGGAGGGATAGATGATGAAATGGGAAGACGTGCGGAAGGCTTTTCCGGATCAGTGGATTTTACTCGAAGCAATCGAGGCATATACTAATGAGAAAAATGAACGAATTTTAGTTGATATTGTGCCGCTTGAAAAATTTTCAGACTCTCCAAAGGCGATGAAGGCATATCAAAAACTTCATCATGAAAATGCCGGGCGAGAACTTTATGTAATCCACACAAATCGGAAAAGCCCAGGAATTATTGAAAAAAAGTGGGTGGGGGTCCGTCGTTAATAACACATGGGGACAGGGACATTGTGTAGTACCTGATACTAAACCGAAATACGATTTCCCCTACGTTTCTGAGGAAATCGTATTTCCATGGTTTTTACTAAGAGAATAGTTTTCTTTTCCGTAGCACAGTGGACCTGTCCCCTTGTGTCCCAGTGGACCTGTCCCCTTGTGCCTCACTATCTTCCCGAAAATTCCTCAATCTTCGCACCAATCTCATCTCGAACCCGTTGAAACACAGCCCATTTCTCGGCTTCTGTTCCTTTCGCTTTTGGTGGATCATCAAATCCCCAATGTTCATGCGTGACATGTGGCGGAATGACAGGACAATTATCTAATGCATCACCGCATAATGTAACGACGAGGTCTGCCTTGTTTAAAAGATTTAAGTCAATTAAATCAGATGTTTGATCGGAAATATCAATGTCGATTTCCTTCATTGCTTGAACTGCTTTTGGATTTACACCATGCGTTTCAATGCCAGCGCTAAAGACGTCCCAATCTTTCCCTAATAAATGTTTACCCCAACCTTCAGCCATTTGACTGCGGCAGGAATTTCCCGTGCATAAAAAATATAAAATTTTCTTCGTCATGATAAAAACTCCTTATGAAATGATTAATAACCAAAAATAAAGTCCCGTTAATGTGATGAAAAGGGTAGGAATCGTTAAAACAACGCCGATTTTAAAATAAGTGCCCCATTTAATTTTTACACCTTTTTGGGCTAAAACATGTAGCCATAACAATGTTGCTAAAGAACCGATAGGTGTAATTTTTGGACCTAAATCTGATCCGATGACGTTTGCATAAATCAGTGCTTCGCGCATTAAACCAGAAGTCGATGTTTCAGCAATTGCTAAAGCATCAATCATGACAGTCGGCATATTATTCATAACGGACGATAAAAGCGCAGCGATAAAGCCCATCGAAATTGTTCCGACAAATAATCCTTGATCGGCGGCTAATTGAATGACGTCAGCCAACATGCTTGTTAAGCCAACATTTTTCAAGCCGTAAACAACTACATACATCCCGATTGAGAAAAATACAATCGCCCATGGTGCGCCTTTAATGACACGTTTCGTTTCAACAGCTGAACTTTTTTGTGCAATTGTGATAAAAATAATCGCGACAACACCAGCAATAATCGAAACAGGAAGTCCCGTAAATTCACTACTGAAATAACCGACTAATAAAATGGCTAAAACAGCCCAAGATAAACGGAATAACTTTAGATCTTTAATTGCATCTTTTGGCTTCTTTAAATCGGCAACTTGATAGTCTTTTGGGATACTTTTTCTGAAAAATAAATAGAGCACTAAAATGCTCGCCCCAAGTGCAAAAAAGTTCGGGACAATCATTCGTGACGCATATTCTGCAAAACCAATACCGAAGAAGTCAGCAGAAACAATATTGACCAAGTTACTGACAACAAGTGGTAAAGAGGTCGTATCCGCAATAAAACCACTTGCGATAATAAACGGAAAGACCATTTTTTCATTGAAATTCAAATTCCGTACCATTGCAAGGACAATCGGTGTCAAAATAAGTGCAGCCCCGTCATTAGCGAAAAGTGCCGCAACAATCGCACCTAATAACGTGACATAGACAAATAAACGGATTCCGCTTCCTTTGGCAAGGCGTGCCATATGAAGTGCAGCCCATTCGAAAAATCCAATTTCATCCAAAATAAGTGAAATCAATATAATGGCGATGAATGCAAGTGTCGCATTCCAAACAATTCCCGTTACATCAGCCACATCTTGAAAATTAACAACGCCAAATAATAATGCGATGACTGCACCCATGCAAGCAGACCATCCAATAGATAAATTTCTTGGTTGCCAAATCACAAAAATGAGCGTGACGAGGAATATTAAAATAGCAATAATCGTTGATGACAAAATTTTTCCTCCTTATTCACAACAAATGCGAAGCCCTTTTGCTTCAAGTTCTTTAATCGATTCGCCTTGATCAGCTAACTGCTTTAAAATGTTCTCGACAAATGGATAGTCTTTGTGTTCTTGATTGATGGAATAAAAAATCCATTGTCCACGACGTTCTTCACGTACCAATTCTAAATCGCGTAGCTTTCTTAAATGTTGGCTAATCGCCGGTTGACTCATTTTAAAGATTTCCACAAACTCACAAACACAACATTCATGAGATTTTAGTAGTTTCATCATCGTTAATCGTGTTGGATCAGCAAGTAATTTTAAAATTTGTGCTGCTTGCTTTGTATTAATTCCGGCATTCATCTTAATCTCTCCTTTTGAATTAGTGTATAAGCATATGCTTATATATTCAAGTGCATGATATGAAAAATGTTGTATTTCATATCAAGTAGCGTGTTGGCAGTCGGTATTGTCATTAACATGATAGCCACACACAGAATCGCATTCAAAAGTTGGACTTAACTTTTAAGTGTAGCTTTCATCATTTCAATAAGGTTTTCAGCTGACATCGTAAGCTCCCCACCGCCTTGCACAAAAGCATCGCTTCCGCCGCCTTTTCCATTAATTTTTGGCAAGATTGCAGTTGAAATTGTTTTCATGCTGGCGTCAACAAGGCTTCCTTTTGCCGCAACGAATTGCAATTTATCATCATTTTCAGCAGCAAGTAAGACAGTTAAGTCATTCGATTCAGCAGCGATCAGCCTTGCGAGTTTCTGGAGTTGTTGAATTGAGCAATTTTCAAAGTTTACTGCAATCACACTATCTTGTTGTGCTTGGATTAATTCTTGTGCTTCACATTGAAGAAGCAATTCATCTTTTTCTTTTATAGACTTTTCCAAAGTGTGGTTATTTGCAAGTAACTTTTCAATTGCTTGCCCAATTTCCTCTTCGGGTGCGCTTAGTAACCGTGAAGCTTCTTTTACAACAGCAGTTTTATCATGTAATTGCTGTAAAATTCTTCTTCCACAAACAAAATGTACTCTTGTTTGTCCACGATGCTTTTCGACAGATAAAATTTTCAAACCATTCACTTGCCCTGTTGATTCAGGATGAGTCCCACCGCAGCCATTATAATCAAAATCTGGAATGATCACGAGTCGAATTTCACCCGTAGCTTGAATTTCTTTTCGCAATGGATAGGCAGATAACTCATTTTCCGTCACCCATTTTACATCGATTGGACGGTTTTCTAGAATAATGTTATTTGCTAAATTCTCAACGGCTTGTAATTGTTCATTTGAAATATCGGATGCATCTAAGTCGATGGATACAAGGCTTTTTCCTAAATGAAAACTAACCGTTTCAAGATTGAGTAATTCAACAAATGCTGCCGATAAGATATGTTGTCCTGCATGCTGTTGCATATGATCGAAACGTCTTTCCCAATCAATCACGCAATGGACTTCTCCGGTTGACTCAAGTGGAGTAGCCATATAATGGCGAATTTCATTATCGACTTCCACAACATCCGTCACTTTTACACCATTTATTGTTCCAGTGTCATGCGGTTGACCTCCACCAGTAGGATAAAATGCTGTTTGATTTAAAATGATATAAGTTTTGTCTTCTTCATCTTTAGTTTGTTTAAGAATATTTGCCGTAAAATCTTTACAGTTCGGTTGTGCGTAATATAAACGATTTTGTAACATACTAACAACTCCTTTTAAAATAATTTTACCATTTGTGTTCATACTAAGAAAAGAGAATTAAAAATAGTTGAAGGAGCATGGATATATGAAAGTTGTTGCGTTAATTGGTAGCTTACGAAAAGATTCTTATAATGAGCAATTAATTAGGACCTTAGAACAGCGGTACTATACAAATTTTGATTTGGAAATCGCACGAATTGGGGAACTTCCATTTTATAATGAAGACGAGGAAATGTTTCCAGCAAAAGAAGTAGAACAATTTAAAAAGCAGATAAAAGATGCGGATGCAATTTTTATTAGTACGCCGGAATACAATTGGTCAATTTCAGGTGTGTTGAAAAATGCGCTGGATTGGTTATCGCGTGTTGATAAACCAATTGCAAAAAAGCCGGTATTATTAATGGGCGTATCACAAGGAGGGCTCGGCACAATACGCGCACAACTCCATGCAAGACAAATTTTGACAGCTGTTGACGCAAGAATGATGCCCGTTGCGGGAAATGAAATATTAATCGGTGCAGCAGGACAAAAATTTGAAAATGGGGCATTAACTCATGAAGTCACGTTGCAGTTCATTGATGAAGTGATGGAAAGGTTTATTAACTTTGTAGAAGAAGAAATTGGCTAGAAAGCCTTTAGCTATTTACCTTCACACGCAGACACTCAGGCTTTAGGATGGACCTTCAGCCTGAGTGTTTAATTTTTTGGCAAGTCTTTTTTGTTCAATTGTCGGTAAGGTCATGCCAACTAAAATGACAATAATCCCAATAATTTGTAGGAAAGACAGGCTTTCGCTTAATAAAAGAACAGAAGCGGTAACAGCGACAGGTAATTCGGCAGCACTTAAAATAGACGAAGTGGCTGCTCCGACCACTGGCACTGCGATTGAAAATAAATAAATCGGAATGACAATCCCAAATAACCCAAGAATTAGTCCGTAAATCCATAAACCTTCACCAAACAAAGATCCGTTCCAAATGATTTCGGGCGATTGGAAAAAGCTAATCACGATGACAGCGAACAAAGAAGTAAATAATAATCTTGTTTCTGTATCCATTCCTTCCACTTGTTTAGAATTGACCATCACGAAAGAGGCGAAACTAACGGCTGACGCCATTCCCCAAACCCAGCCTTGCCACGGAATATCACTAATATCTGCACCAATCACGCCAGCTGCAAAGATTGTTCCGCCGAATAATAAAACGAGTGAAATGACTTCAATTCTTTTCGGTAAACGTTTATGTGCGATACAATCAAACAACATCCCGATCCAAGTGAATTGGAAAAGCATAACGACTGCAATAGAAGCGGGCATATATGTAACAGCTTGTCCGTAAACAGTTCCCGTTGTTGCAGTAAAAAATCCGGCGAGTAACAGCGTGAAACCACCCCCGAATTTTGGCATTCCTCTGCGTACAATGATAAAAATAATAAATGCTAATACGAATCCAGTGAAATATTGTGCGGTTACAGCTTCAGAAGCGGTAAACCCATCGCGAATTGCAAGTTTAATAATTGTAGATAAAATCCCATAGCAGCTTGCCGCAAACACAACCATTAATGGGTACATGAATTGTTTCATAAAAAGTCCTCCTTATATCCGACAATATTATACCATGTAGCCAAAATTTGTCGTATATTATTGTGAATATGGAAAATCGACATTTCCCGGGAAATATCGTCATTTTTCAGAAGAATTTCCATGAAAAAAAGACTGTTCAGAAAGTCATTTTAGACTTTCTAAACAGCCTCCGATTAGGAAGGTCCAGTCGCTTTATCTTCACTAGAAGATTGACTTTTAGTGTCGCGATGTGCTTTTTCCTCTCGTTCTTCCATTTTCAAATCCTCGAGTGGAATCGGATCCACATTTTGCATATCTTCATGCATATCGTAAATGCTTTCTTTCTCCGTTTTTAAATTTTCGGGATTGTCCATAAAAGGTCCATCTGCATCTTTTCTATCTTTTTCAGTAAATGCTTTCTTTTTATCCATAATCACTCATTCCTTTCTTCCTTCCAAAGCCATAAAAGCTTTAACAATTCAGAGGAATTTTAAACACTTTATTCATTTAGGGGAGTGTTTCATTGATTGAATCGATCTTTAAATTCATCAACCTTTTTTTGTGCTTGATCTTTAACTTCTCCCGCTTTTTTCTGTGCTTCACCTTTCAATTTATCAGTTTTTCCTTGCGCTTCCAATTTCGCATTGTCCGTGGCATTCCCAACTTGTTCTTTGACTTCACCTTTTGCTTTATTGACTGTCCCTTTAATTTTGTCTGAAAGTCCTTTTTCACTCATGTAATATTCCCTCCGTGTTTTATATGATACTTATAACTTCCCTAGTTAAGTAAACAATAAACGTTATGAAATAAAATAGTTTAAATCTGGGATGATGATTCAGAATATTGCTATTTATTATTGTCGAAAAAACATGTATAATAAATGACAAGTATTTATTTTTCTACTTTATCGTTTACGGACAGAAGACTCCCACTTCAATCGCGTACAAGACGTAACCTAGCGATAAGCGGGAGATGAATGTCGGTTGGGGTAAGCCAAAAGTTCGTAAAACAGGAACGTGTGGTCTATAATTAAATTGACTACCTAGAGGGGAGGTCAGCTTAGTGTTAGTCAGGAAAGCCTACAAATTCCGTATCTATCCAAACAAAAAACAAAGGATTTTAATTGTTGTTCTGCCCAATTGACGCAACTAAAAAAAGAACTCGATTGGTTGAGAGAAGTTGATAGTATTGCGCTTCAATCATCAGTGAAAAATTTAGCAGATGCCTTTTCTCGTTTTTTTAAACAGCAAAATGAGGTCCCGCGCTTTAAATCAAAAAATAACAAAGTCCAATCTTATACAACAAAGTACACGAACGGTAATATTGCGATTGTTGGAAATAAAATTAAACTACCCAAACTTGGACTTGTCAAGTTTGCGAATAGCCGTGAAGCAGACGGGCGCATTATAAATGCTACGGTCAGTAGAAATCCAAGTGGAAAGTATTTTGCCTCTATTTTAGTCGAAACAGCCATCCAACCACTTAAGAAAACTGAATCTTCTGTCGGTATTGATTTAGGATTGAAAGATTTCGCGGTTCTTAGCACAGGTGAATCATTTTCCAATCCAAAGTGGCTCCGTAAATTGGAGAAGCGCTTGGCAAAAGAACAACGTATTTTGACAGGGAGAAGAGAATCAGCAATCAAACGAGGTTGTAAACTAAGTGAAGCAAAAAATTATCAAAAACAAAAAAGAAAAGTAGCAAGAATTCACGGAAAAATCGTCAATGCCAGAACAGACTACCTGCAAAAAATCTCTACTCATATTATCAAAAACCACGATATTATCGGTATTGAGGATTTGCAAGTGTCAAATATGTTGAAAAACCGAAAATTAGCAAAAGTAATTAGTGAAATATCTTGGTCTAAGTTTCGAATAATGTTGGAATATAAGGCGAAATGGTACGACAAGCAAGTTGTTGTTGTGTCCAAAACCTTTGCAAGTTCCCAACTATGTTCAGTTTGTGACCATAAAAACAAAGACGTTAAAAATCTAGGTCTCCGCAATTGGCAATGTCCGGTATGTAAAACAGAACACGACCGAGATATTAACGCAGGACAAAATCTAAAAAAGGAAGCGATAAGACTTCTAACCGTCGGAACTACGGGGATAGCCTAATCAATATCTGGTGGTTACACTGGAGGTCTTAGGAATCTCCCACCTCTAAACGAAGTGAAGGTGGGGGTAGTTCAACTTTCTGAATTGATTTTTCTCATGTATTAAATGAATTGATGATATTAAAGAAAGCGGAGGAGTTGAAAAAATGATAAGGAAAGGGCGTTTTGCAGTAGTCAATCAAAAGGAATATCGAATATTTTCTTGCAATCAAATATATTATTTAAAAACGAAATGTATAGAAGAACTGAAAAATGGCTTTGTTCCATGGAACGGTAAAAAAGATGAGTATATTAAAAAAATATGCTTGAACGAGTTAGAAGACGCATACGAGGTCTTTCCTTATGTCATGTTAGCGGGTCATCGATTTGCGGTGGAAGGTGCAGATCCACAAACGGGAATGGTAGCCTTGATAACAAGTAATCCTTTCGTGCAAAAGAAGGTAGACGTAAAACCATATGGAATAGATGAGTATATTATTCAACTTCCACTCAGCGCTTTACAAATTGAAGAAGAAAAAATCGCAATTCTTGGCTTTGAAAATTATCATCCACTTTCATTTGAGCGCGTTAAAAAGTAAAAAAATGTCGATTCAAATAGTGTCTAAAATTAACAACATAAATGGAAAAGCTGCCGAAACAACGGCAGCTTTTTGACTTGATCGAAAAAAAGAAGAAGTGCTGTCTAAACATCAATATTCGGATGGGTTCTTCTACGAAGACGAACTTGTTCCGTTATTTTTGTTCATGCCTAAAGACATCCCTGTGAATGTTTCCACTTGTTTCATCAGTTTATTTCGCATGTCCTTATTTTGCATTAAGTACGCTGCGCCGATTCCAAGTGCTGCAAAGGCCATTTTATTCACAATGTCTTCCTCCTTATGTTGTATTCTCGATCATTGTTTAGCTTATCCAGCTGAAAGGATTTCATACTAAGAAAAAAGCTTCGGAGTGAAGTCAGATTTCCTACATAAAGCAACTTAAAATGGTATAATGATAAAGTTATACATTTTTAAGGGAATATAAATGAGATGTATTAGCATAGAAAGGTCGTTTGAAAATATGGAATCACTTACTGGATTAAAAAGGTTTCGATTTGCATTGCTTCTCGGTGCATTGGCTGCAATGGGACCTCTTACAATTGATATGTATTTACCGTCGTTTCCAACAATTGCTGCGTCCTTTGATACAACAGCTTCGCTCGTTCAAGTGAGCTTAACAGCTTGTCTACTCGGAATCGGGTTGGGTCAATTGATTTTTGGACCGATGAGTGATGTATATGGACGAAAGAAGCCACTTGTTTTTGCGTTAATTGGTTATGGTGTTGCTTCATTAGTTTGTATGTTATCACCGAGCATTACTGCTTTTATTGCTGCGCGTTTTCTTCAAGGATTAGCAGCATCGGCGGGAATTGTTATTTCTCGTGCAATTGTTCGTGATACATTTAGTGGGCGCGCATTAACGAAGTTTTTTGCAACGCTCATGCTCATTAATAACTTAGCACCGATTTTAGCGCCAATTTTAGGTGGAGCTATTTTAGCATTTACAGAATGGCGTGGGGTTTTTGGCGTTTTAAGTGCGATTGGCTTTATCTTTTTTGTCATTATTTTATGGCGTTTTGAAGATTCTTTACCTGAAGATCAACGTGTACCAAGTAATTTTTCCAATACAGTTAAAAACTTTGTCTCTTTATTGAAAAATCGTGAGTTTATGGGTTATGCATTGGCACAAGGATTTATAATGGCGGGTATTTTTGCATATGTTGCAGGTACACCATTCGTTTACCAAAATATTTACGGAGTATCTCCGCAAGTATTTAGTTTATTATTTGGGATGAACGGAATTGGACTGATTATGGGGACGCAAACAGTAGGTAGATTGACGGGATTATTGACCGAATTACAATTTTTACGAGTGGGTCTATTTATGTCGATTACTTCAGGAACGTTCTTGCTTCTTGCCGTACTTTTCCACGGACCATTACTGACAGTCGTCATTCCGATTTTCTTTTTTGTGTCTTCAATAGGTGTCATTTCGACATCGTCATTTTCACTCGCAATGGAGTCACAAGGTCATATAGCAGGAAGTGCATCTGCTTTACTTGGATTACTACCATTTGTGCTTGGTTCAATTACCGCACCGCTGGTAGGAATCGGTGGGGAAGAAACAGCCATTCCAATGGGCGCCATTATTTTTGGTTCTGCGTTAACAGCTGTTTTGTCTTATGCATTTTTAACGAAAAAATCATGAGGTTGTCCAGAAAGTCTAATAAGGACTTTCTGGAGACCTTTTTTAATTTAAAATAACTTGTTCAATTAACTCCCTCGTTAATTGAAACTTTGGTGTTGTATAATCTTCACCGTCGGGGGCAACATCCATTACGACAGTAAAGACTCTTTTCTCATTGAAGATGCCCGTACTCGTAAAACAAGGTCCAGCTAAATCTGTGTATCCTGTTTTTAATCCATCAATGCCACTCATTGCTTCTGGCATGCCATTGAGCATTAGATTGGTATTCCATAATTGAACGTCATTGCTCGTTCTAAAATCGGTTAATGTTGTAAAGTCGAGCATTTCAGGATGTTTATCAATCAAATGTCTCGCAATCGTCGCAACATCTCTTGCTGAAGCGATATTTGTTTCATCTACAGTTTTTCCGATATAATCACCGTCTAAACCGCTTGCGTTAAAGAAAGTGGTGTTTTTTAATCCGAAAACTTTTGCTTGTTCATTCATTAAATGGACAAAAGCATCTTCAGTGCCGCTAACCATTTCAGCAAGTGCTACAGCCGCATCATTTGAAGAATTAACAGTCATTGCGGTGAAGAGTTCTTTGACTGTATAGTGATTTCCGTCAGTCATACCTAGCCGAACGGCGCTTGACTGTGTCACGATTTCTTGTACATGTTGACTTGGTGTATATGTATGATCCCAAGAAATTGTGCCATTTTTAATGGCATTCATGACGATATATTGTGTCATCATTTTGGACATGCTAGCAATTGGAAGTGCTTCTTTACTGTTTTTCTCATATAATATTTTTCCTTCTGCATCCATCATGATCATCGCTTTCGCATCTGTAGATAAATGGATATCATCTTTTAATAAAGGTAGTTGAGTAGGTAAAGAAAATTGATCTTTAAAGAAAAAGAACCATCCGCCTGCTAAAATAAGTAATAAAATTAAAAGTTTTTTCATATGAATCTCCTTCATTAATCATCATACTTTAAATATAACGCTAAAAAGTGAATAAATACTGCTTTTATTTATGAAGAAATTCTTAAGTTTAAAAAAGCTTATTAAAAATGAAACTTTGTTCGAGTTTTTTCGTAAAACAACGTATAGTAAAGAGAAGATAAAAAGCGAAGAGAAGGGGGTTGCGGCATGACAAGAAAAGTTTGGTTCCAAGTTGGTGTCGGTATTTTGTTATTCCTATTAATTATAAAATACTTCATGGAAATTAATTGGATATTTAGCCCGTTAATTACCATTGCTAAAACGATTTTTGTGCCATTATTATTAGGAGCAGTTTTCTTTTATATTTTCGAACCACTTCAAAGGGTCCTAGAGAAATATAAAATGCCTAGATGGGGAAGTATTTTAGCCATTTTACTCACCGGTGTAGCAGTGATTTGGGTGTTCTTCTCATTTATTGGTCCACCAGTTGTTGATGAAGTGGACAAATTTGCCAAAAAGGCACCTACATTGGCGAAAGAAATTACAAGAAGTACAGAATATGTATTGAAGCACCGAGATGACTTACCACCACAAGTAAATGAATGGATTGATAAAGCGGCAAATTCGATTCAGTCAATTGCGCTTGTTTCTGGAAAATTAGTTGTTTCGTTCTTCCAATCCATTGTTCAAACGGCATTTACGCTTATCTTAGTACCGTTTTTCTTTATCTTTTTATTGAAGGATCATGAAAAACTTTCTCCTTTTATTTGTCAGTTTTTTACAGGCGAACGAAAAGAGTGGATGGCGAAAACATTACGTGATGTAGACAATGTATTGCGGACTTACATACAAGGCCAATTACTAATTAGCTTTTTACTAGCGCTCATTATGTTTGTTGGTTATTTAATTATTGGACTAGAATACGCCTTATTACTCGTTATTTTTGCGTTTTTCATGAACGTGATTCCATTTATTGGTCCGTGGATCGCATTTACACCGGCTTTAATTATCGGATTTTTGCAAGATCCTAAAATGGTCATTTGGGTAAGTTTAGTGACGCTCATTGCACAGCAAACAGATAGTAATTTAATTACACCAAATGTGATGGGGAAAACATTGGATATCCATCCGTTAACGGTCATTACAATTATTTTAGCAGCAGGAAAAATTGCAGGATTCCTTGGCATTTTACTTGCAATCCCGGCTTATGCAGTTGGAAAAGCAATCATTCGTAATATTTATGAGCGGCGTCAAGAAATTAAGCAACTCGCCATAAAAGATATATAGCGAATAAATCTGTGTTTGTAGGTGGAAAATGCATAAAGCAATCAGATTAGCGCATATTAGCTAGCAAAAAGGATTGAGGAAATGTTAAACGAATTTCCAGTCATTCATACAAATATTTGGGATGCATTTTGGGCAATTCCGGTGATTTTAATTGCGCTAATCGTATTGAAAATGGTTTTTAAGTTGCCTTCAAGTTGGGTATCCACCGCTGCAACGGTTATTGGTCTTTGTTTGTCGATTTTCATTAGCCATCCAAGAAATTTATCTGCAGGTATTTTTATGGGATTTTTCTACGGGGGAGCTGCGGTAGGGGTTATCTATTCGTTGAAAGCTTCTTACTTTGCTTTTCGTAATACGAAAAATGTTAAATCATAAAAAAGAAGCGTTTTGAAGGTCTGAATAAGACGGTCAAAATGCTTCTTTTTATTATGCTTATTTTAAAGGGCAATAACCACATTGCATCAGTCCAGGCACATCTTTTGAAAAACAACAAGTTGTTCTCACGGTTGTATTGAGCAGGAGGGAAGGCTCGCTCCCTTTTAAATAACTTGCAAAAAGAGAAGTATCTGAAATACCATGCCATAAAGCATCCGTTTTTAACAGTTGTAAATCTTGTCTTGCCTCATCTGAGGTTACGGGATTTTCCAATAGCACATGATAATGCCATAATAAATAGCCGAAAATATTTTCCCAAAACGTCAATGCAGAAAGTTTGGTCACAGTTCGCATTTGTTCAATGACGGCATGGCATTGATCATGCAAAATAAAATGGATTACTTCTTCTTGGTTCATCATCGAAACGTCTTGCCAATCTTTGCTTTGCACAAACATACTGATGGTTTGATTGCCATACTCATGATTTTCGGCAAATAATAGCCGATGATTTTCTCCTTTCCAAATTTCATCATAAGTTGCGAGTTGATAAAACTGCATAGAAATAAACATGCCAAAGCGCCGCAAAAAATAAGAAGCTGTTACGGCTTTATTGGGACATTGACTAACGGCTTGTATTTTTTGTAAAATTTCTTCTGTTTGATGACCATTAAGTAAATCTTCCAATGTGAATAAAGTTTGTTCGGGTTTGTCTGTGTAGACACTATACATATTTAATTGATTGAGTTGGTCAGCTGTAAGTTTTGTCATATATTCAGTATAACAATAAAATGTCAGAATAAAAAAATATTAATATTGAGTGAGCGATCAGTCTCGTATATACTTAATCGTGACGGGGGAGATGTTCGTGACAAAACTATTATCAAAAGAGGAATTTCTTGGATTGATTGAAAAAGAAGCGGATCTTATTTTACCGCTTGCAAACGGCGAGCCACATCATTTATTGGATATATTAGAAGAGAATTATAGGCAGTTAGACAATGTAAAAATCCATCAACTTTTAACTTTGAATGAAAGGGCTTACATTAGAGGAGAAATGAAAGACCATCTTTCACATGTTTCCTATTTTTTAAGCGGTGCAACGAGGCAGAGTTTTTTGAATGGAACAGTGGAGCTTGTGCCGAATAATTTTCACGAAATCCCAAAAATGTTTAAAAGTCATACGAAAATGTCTATGGTTTTAGCGGCAGCTTCTCCTATGGACGAAAACGGCTATTTTTCATTGGGAACGCAAGCAGATTGTGTATCAGAATTTATCGGAGAAGTTCCTTTTGTATTGGAAGTAAATGAGCATATGCCACGTACTTTTGGGGACAATCAAATTCATATTAGTCAAATTAAAGGATATATCGTGAATCATACGCCATTGTCGGAGTTAGTGAATCCACCGATTAGTGAATTGGATTTAAAAGTCGCGGCTTATATTGCTGAAAATATTGAGAATGGAGATACGCTCCAAATTGGGATTGGCGGGGTTCCAAATGCGGTGATGAATTTATTGCAAAACCATAAACATTTGGGTATACATACAGAATTATTACCGGACGGGATTGTTGATTTAATCCAATCGGGTGCAGTCGATGGCACGAGAAAGTATACGAATAAAGGAAAAGTGGTCACGTCATTTATTTACGGAACACAGCGTTTGTATGATTTTGTACATAATAATCCTTCATTGGCGTTAATGTCCGTCAGTGCGGTCAATGATCCAAGAGAATTGGCGAAAGAAAAAAATCTTGTATCGATTAATGCAACGACAGAAGTCGACTTATATGGACAATGTGCTTCGGAAACGATTGGTGGACAATATTATTCTTCAACAGGTGGGCAGGCTGATTTTGCGAGAGGTGCCCAGTTTGCAGAGTTTGGTAAAGGGTTTATTTGTATGCCGTCAACAGCTAGGGGCGAAAGTATTTCTAGAATAAAATTGCAGCTCACACCTGGTTCAGTTGTAACGACATCCAAAAATGACGTCGATCATATTGTAACGGAATATGGAATTGCGCATTTACATGGGAAATCTTTATCTAAACGCGCAGAGGCGTTGATTCAAATCGCACATCCAAAATTCAGAGAAGAACTTGCTTTTGAAGCAAAAAAATTAGGGCTTCTCGTTTGATATGGTACACTCTTTTGTAGAAAAAGGAGTTGATAAGCATGACATGGTTAATCATTTTACTAATTGTTGGATTTATTGCATGGCGCATGATGCCCCCGAAAGGTGTGCGTTCTATTTCAGCGGAAACATTAAAACCAATGTTGAAAGATAAAACGAAACAATTGATCGACGTGCGAACGACTAGGGAATACGAGCAACGTCATATTAAAGAATTTAAAAATCTTCCGTTAAATTTATTGCCTGGTGAGCTTTCCAAATTGGACAAATCGAAGGAAACGATTGTCATTTGTCAAAGTGGTATGCGGAGTATGCAGGCTGCGAAAATTTTAAAAAAGGCAGGCTTTACAAATATTGTAAATGTGTCAGGCGGTATGAGTGCTTGGCGCAAATAAAGAAGAGGCATTCAGCGATTTGCTGAATGCCTTTTTCACATGAAAAACATAGGTAGCAAAGGTAAGACAATGACAATAAATAGGAAAACCCAAATACCGGGTCTTGCAAAATTGACTGACCAACCTACACCGAATTTCTTTTCGATGAATAAATCAGGATTATCCTTATTGTAATAAAACAATCCCCATTTCCAGTATTGATCATCGCTGGGACTTGATTCTAGACTGTCCAGTTCATTAAATTGTTCATTGATTGTTTTTGAACGTTTCATATAATAATAAACGGTACCAAACGTTAAAATTAAAAACACAGGTAATGAGTAAGCCATGGACAATGTATTATCTGTGGATAGAATGCCTAAATTCGATTTGACATCGATGAAGACTAAAAATAATGTCGTAATCAAGTTGAAAATCGCCATGATTTCAGCGGTTAATTTACGTGTTTCATGTTCTCGCTGTAAACTTAATGCGGAATTTTGTGCTTTCACTTGGACAGACGAATTGAAGGTAACATAAGAAAGTCCATACATTAATATTTGCGTAAATAATAAGATAAACACAAGAGAAAATGCCGAGAAGAAAGATTTATTACTCCATGCGTCAGGTTGTCCGTTAATGCCCCAATGCGTTGGGATGACATCGGGAAGTTGCGGATAAATATATATCAACCAAATCGTTAAACCAATTGTGATTAGAAAAGATGGGATAAATAATCGATGCGGAAATAAGCGTTCGTTTTTATTAAATTTTGTTTCGAATGAAGACACGCGAACAACAGTGACTTGCTCTTCCCATCCTTGCTGTTCTTTATAGCGTTTTACTTCATAGTGCAGTTTTAAATAAATGCCCATACTGACAGCGAGATAAAGAAATAATCCACCAATCATTAAAATAGACTGCTGTATTTCATTCAATGAAAAAGCAATGATTACTAAAACTGTAACGAGTGGAATTTGAATAAAAGCGATGAAAAGTGAGTATTTCTTTTTAAAATTCGTCAGCTGTCGATCATCGATAAAGGGTTCTGGAATTGAAATTCCAAAAACGGTTGTTTTTCTTAAAACATGCGGTGTAAAAATATCGATTAGAATAAGCAGAATAAATATAGCTATCAAAATCATCGTCATCATATTTCCTCCTTACGTAATAATACTTCAAAATACCGGAGCATTTCGTCATTAGAAATTTTTCGAGCTTTACATTCATTTTGAAAGCGATTGAAAATCGTTCCCCAACGTTCTAGCCATTCTTGTTCATTAAAGTTTTCTAAAGTCACAATAGCTGTTGCTTTTTTTCTTAATAAAATAAATCCTTCATCTGCTAGTTTTTGATAGGCAGCCTGCACGGTTTTTGTATTCACTTGTAAACTACCAGCTAATTTTCGAATGGAAGGGAGTTCATCGCCAATTTGCAATTGACCTTCCGCCATTAAGCGAATCATTTCATCTGCTAATTGTATATAAAGATCCCGTTTGTCCTCGTCATATAATCGAATTAACATCATCGATCCTCCAATCTATACCCATTTAAGTGATACAGAATCTGTTACCCTTATAGTATCACAGAATATAGATATTGCCTACTAAATATTTTATCTACTTAGGAAATTAGCCGTCTCATTGTTAAGTAAAGTCCCGACTGAACTTGAATGCCGCCCAACGATAAGTAGGGCAGTTGCATACAATTAATATGAAGAGGTGGTGAACGTTGAATAAAAAAGTAACGGAATTTAAGCGTGATCCGTTTGAGATTGAGCGAAAGGAATGGAAGAGTAGGCAGCAGAAAGAACGTTGGAAGCAAATGCTAACGATTGCTTCCCCTATATTTTTACTCATCTTATGGGAGTTTTTGTCGAGAACAGGATTGCTGGATATTCGTTTTTTTCCACCCCCAACAGCAATCGTCGAAACATTTGTCGATATGGTTACATCAGGTGTGTTATTTGAACATGTTGGCATTTCCCTGTACCGAATCTTTCTAGGATTCTTGCTTGGTGTCGTTCCGGGCATCATTATCGGTTTATTAATGGGACTGTATTCACCGGTTCGGCATTTCGTTTCCCCGATTATTATGGCGCTGATGCCGATTCCAACGCTTGCTTTACTTCCAATCATCATTATTTTATTTGGCATTGGAGATCTTTCAAAAGTAGTTACAATTGCAGGAAGCGTCTTTTTTCCTGTTGTCATCAATACAGTCGCAGGTGTGATTAATATTGAATCGATTTATTTGGATGTTGCGAAAAACTACCAAGCTGGGAAAGTTAATTTCTTTCTGAAAATTGCTTTGCCGGGTGCTTTACCTGTCATGCTAGAAGGGATTCAAATGGGGCAGGCAATTGCATTACTCACAATTGTTGCAGCTGAGATGATGGGCGCTACTTCGGGAATCGGCTTTTTAATATGGACCTCATACAAAGCGTTTTTATTGAAAGAAATGTATGTTGGGCTTATTTTAATTTCGTTTTTCGGCTATCTTTTCTCACTCATTCTTCGCGGCATGCAAAAGAAAATGGTGCCATGGAGGTGAAGGTATGAAAAATGAACCGAAAATAGAAATTGTTAATTTAACGAAAGCTTTTTATAAAAAGCAGAGTAGTGTGACTGCACTTGAAGACATTAATGTAACGATTCAAGACGGAGAATTTGTTTGTCTTGTTGGACCAAGTGGTTGCGGCAAAACGACATTGCTTCGAATTTTAGCTGGTCTGGAAACACCGAGTGTCGGGGATTTTACGATTTTAACGGAAAATGAAGCGCGTCCCTTACAATCGATGGTTTTTCAAGAGCAAGGCGTAATTCCATGGTTAACTGTTGAGGAGAATGTTGCATTTGGATTGAAAATGCGACATGTTTCTAAAAAAATGATTCAAGAACGAACAGCGTATTATTTGAAGAAAACAGGACTGACGCCATTTTCCTCCCTTTATCCAAAAGAGTTATCTGGGGGAATGAAACAAAGAGTAAGTATTGCAAGGGCCTTTGCCAATGACCCAGAAATTTTATTAATGGATGAACCATTTGCTGCATTAGATGAACAAAATAAATTTATTTTACAAGAAGAATTATTATCAATTTGGGAAGAAACGGGGAAAACGGTTTTGTTTATTACCCACAGTATTGATGAAGCATTATTACTCAGCGATCGTATTTTATTAATGAGTGCCCAACCAGGAAAAATCATTCATGAAATTAATATCGATTTGCCAAGACCGAGAAAAATAGAAGATATTCGTGAAAATCCAATGATGGCTTCGAAGTTTGTTGAAATCTGGCAACATTTACAGGATGAAGTGCAAAATTCAAGAAAGTGAATGAGGAGAGATGTCATGAAAAATTGGTTGAATGGTAAATGGCTCATTCCATTTATTGCGTTAATGCTTGTTTTGGGCGCATGCACTCCGAAGAAAGATGGAAAGCCACCAGTAGAAACCGATCCTGAAGCGGTTGTTCCGTCTGGTGATTTGGCACCGCTTGAAAAGAAAGAGAAAGTAGTCATTGCAGAAGATGGTGCGGCATCGGGTGCAGGATTTTATATTGCGATGGAAAAAGGATATTTTGCTGATTATAATATCGAAGTGGAATTCGCACAGTTCAGCAATAGTGACGATATGTTACCAGCACTTGCAGCGGGGGAAGTAGATATTGCTGGCGGTGTGTCAACAGCTTCTTTTTTCAATGCAATTGCTCAAGGGATTGATGTAAAAATCATTGCCGATAAAGGGCATAATATTCCGGGGAAATCATATTTTACATTCGTCATTGGGAATCATATGGTGGATGAAATAAAAGACTATGCAGATTTTGAAGGGAAGAAAATTGCTGTGTCTTCCCATAATTCGATTGATGAGTATATTTTTGAAGAAATGATTAAGCATGCGGGACTAACCAAAGATGATGTAGAATTTGTATTAATGAGTGATTTTGGCAGTATGCTTGGTGCAATTGACGGCGGAACGATTGATGCTGCCTTAAATATTGAACCGATTATTACACAAGGTGTTGAAAATGAATTTCACGTACGATTCGGAGATGCAACAGACTATGCACCAGAATCACAAATCGCTTTAGTGCTCGGTTCTCCTAATTTTATGAATGTCGAAAAAGACGTTTCTTTACGTTTTATGGCGGCTTATTTAAAAGGCGTGCGCGATTATAACGACGCGTTTATGAAAGGCATTAATCAAGAAGAAATCATCGACATTATGACGAAGCATACAGCGATGAAAGATCCTGAATTATGGGAGAAAGTGAATGTAACAGGTCTTGACCCAGATGGAAAAATGTTTATCGATGATATTTATAAACAATATGAGGCTTATAAAGCAAATGGTGCAATTCGTGGAGAAGTCGATTTAGAAAAAGCGATTGATACATCAATTACAGAAGAAGCAGTGGAAATAATTGGAGAATATGAACGTTAATTTATAAAATAGGCAAAGCTGTCCGATATGGGCAGCCTTGTCTATTTTAGGCTGTGAACTCGCTTGTGCGATGTAAACTTCATCGCCGATTGCAGTGAACTCACTTCGACTTGTTGTAAACTCGCCCGTCCCAAGTCATTAACTCCCCAAACTCATTCCCCAGCAGCAGACTTTAATTGTTTTCGTTGTCCAATTACAGCATGAAAACTATGTAAACTCATCCCGATAATAATGATCACAATCCCAACAATTGCCATTGGTGTCGGTGCGGCAATGCCTAAAATCATCATTTCGCCGAGAATGACAAAAATTAGTTGTGTAGACTGAGTAGCTTCTACAGCAGCTAATTTTCCTTGGTCATGTCGAACGCGATCCGTTGCCATGAAAAATAAAGTTGTGGCGATGACGCCTGAACTGACGCCGACGATGAAAGATTGGAAAACTTGATTGAAAGAAGGTGGACCGACTGTCAAAAGCGCAATAATTGCAAAAATAATCCAGATAGGTATTGTCATTAAAGTCATTGCGAGTATGCGTTGAAATGTGTCGAGTCGTCCGTCTAGTAATTCCATCATCTTTCGATTGCCGAGTGGATACATAAAAGCAGCAAAGACAATTGGTAAAACGCCGTATAATAAAGTGCGCGTCGGTACTGTTTGTGCATGTGGAATTTGAATGAATATGACGCCGATTAAAATAATGGATGTAATACAAACAGAAATAAAGGGTAATTTTTGTCGAAAATGTTTTGAACCTTCTTTTGTTTGAATGGTTATGAAAAATAGAGGCGTTAATAAGACACCTGCTAAAATTGTTAATTGCCAAGTGCCAGCGACCAACCATCCCGGACTAAAAGCGGCTGCGTAAGTAAGGGGAGCATAAAAAAAGACAAACCCAACAACGCTCCATAGAAAGAATGGGAGTGGCTGTTGAACGATTTCTTTTTTCATAGATGAAAATCCTTTACGATAATAAACAATCGCAATTAAAAACGGCAACATAAAAAAGTAACGAAGAGAAGAGCTCCATAACCAGCTTCCTCCCGATAATTCCATTGATCGATTTAAAATAAATGTCACTGCAAAAAACATCGAAGACAGAATACCAATTGTAATTTCTTTCATTGCGCTCTCCTCCTTTTATATCCAATCAGCGTGTTTCAAAAAGCTTTACAGTTTCAATAATCACTTTCGTTGCAAGTTCCATATTGTCGACCGAAATATATTCATATTTTCCGTGATAATTTTCTCCACCTGTAAAAACGTTTGGTGTCGGCATTCCCATATATGAAAGTTGCGAGCCATCAGTACCGCCGCGGACAGGTACGATTTTTGGTTCGATATCTAATATTTGAAAAGCATCTGCTACAATATCCACAATTTCCATAACAGGTTCAATTTTTTCGCGCATATTGAAGTATTGGTCTTCAATATTTATTTCGACTGTTTCTTGTCCATACTTTTCTTGGAGTTGTATCGCGAATTCTTGCATATATTGTTTTCTTTTTTCAAAAGTTTCTCGGTCAAAATAACGAATAATATAGCGCAATGTCGTTTTCTCGACATCACCGTCAAATTGCATTAGGTGAATAAATCCTTCATAATCCTCTGTTTTTTGAGGGATTTCATCAGTTGGCATCGCATTTTGAAATTCGGTCGCCATTAAAATCGCATTGACCATTTTATCTTTGGCAGAACCTGGGTGCACGCTCGTTCCGTGAAAGGTAATTTCGGCACCTGCTGCGTTAAAGCTTTCATATTGGAGTTCTCCAAGTGGTCCGCCGTCCATCGTATAAGCATATTTTGCACCAAAAGCCTCTACGTCAAATTTATGTGGACCGCGACCAATTTCCTCATCAGGTGTGAAAGCGATTCGAATGCGTCCATGTTTAATATCAGGGTTGTCAATTAAATATTCCATCGCTGTAATGATTTCAGCAATGCCTGCTTTATTATCAGCACCTAAAAGTGTCGTTCCATCTGTTGTAATTAACGTATGTCCAATATAATTTTCCAATTCAGGAAAATCCCGAACTGCCATGACTGTTTCACTATTTAAGTGGATATCTGCTCCATCATAATTGTCGATTCGTTGTGGGCGAACATTTTTACCTGTGTAATCAGTTGCTGTATCGACATGTGCTAAAAAGCCGATTGTTGGTAATTCTTTAGTTGTATTTGCTGGAAGTGTTGCAAATAAATAACCATTGTCATCTAAAGTGATTTCCTCCAATCCAACTTCTTCTAATTCTTTTTGCAAAACATGCAGTAAATCCCATTGCCCGGCAGTCGTGGGACAAGTATTACTATTAAAATCTGATTGTGTATCAATCTTTGCATAGCGTACCAATCTTTCAATTAACTGTTCTTTCATTTTTCATACCCCCTTATACAATAATTCTATTTTATCAGATTCCTTCGGTTTACGGAATGTTTGATTAGATGATTTCCTACGCTTTTGGCAATAAAAAACTGCGCGGCATAGTAAGTAATCATTACAAGCGCATCTCGATAAGGAAGTGGTGTAATGAAGCGATCAATGGCAAGAGCGGAATCAGAGATGATAAATAACACAGCACCAATGATTGCAAAAGATAAACGACTAGCAATCGCATGCCAGCCCATGACCAAAATCACTGTAATATAAGCAAGAATCGCAAACGCAAGCACCGTTTCACCAATTTTGAGTTGAGTGCTAACTAACCAAATTGCCATCAGAATACCGTAAAGAAGTAGAAGCCCAGCAACCCATTTCGGAATTTGTGCATGCCAAATTTTTTGAAAAGCAATGATGTAGATGATATGACCGATAAAAAAAGTAATGAGTCCAGGTAGAAACCAATAAATGACAGCATCGGCAATCATACATATTGTTAAGCCGAGTAAAATCCACTTTTTATAAAGTTTAGGAAGAGATGTTTCTGTTTGGAAAGCAAGCGTAATAATCAATGCCATTGGAATGATTTTCATGAAAATCTTGAAAACTTCAGATTCTGCTGGGATAAAAAAAATATAAAGAACACTGAAGAAAATAATGCTAATCGTTAAACTTTTGCGAAACACAATGGCTCACTCCTTTTTATCTTCTTGCATGATATATTTCGAGATAGTTTGTAAGAATCCTGTTGAATCGTAAAATAAAAAAACCTTGCTTGCCGAAAATTTCGACAAGCAAGGTTTTTTAGAAATCATTTCTTTACAACATACAAAAACATATGGACGAAAAAAATGAAAGGCATCTAGAACGACTCACTCTTCTAGAAAGCCTATATTCACTTTATTCGATAATGGAATAATTCTTATGTGAGACAACTGTCAAGTTTGAAGCTGCACCGATTAAGTCGGCATCCTCATTTGAAAGTTGAACAATTACGGAGTTTTCTAGGATCTTGTAAATTGTCCCGCTTACTTCGTGGTCATTACGTACAAATGAAATTTTTTCATCGACTTTGCGCGCTGCAACAAAATCCGATATCGGTCTTTCCTTACGTGGAAAAGCCATTCGAATCCCTCCTAAAGTGGTATACTATAATCTTCTAAATGGATGAAGATATTTACTGGGTTAGAAGATTAGAAAACAAGTTTCGTACAATAGAAAACGAAATTGTCCTTTTTTCATTATACCATAAAATCATTCAAAATGGGACGTTGGAGGATAGAAGGATTAAGCGTGAACATCTAGAGGCGAGTGAATTACTTGACCTTATACCTAGAGGGGTATAAAATAAACATATTGGTTAGTAATGAAGGAGGGGAAATTGATGGAATACAATGATAAGGTGAAAAACCGTTTGAAAAGAGTTGAAGGGCAGATTAAAGGGATTTTGCGTATGATGGAAGAAGGAAAAGATTGTAAAGAAGTAATTACGCAATTATCTGCATCTCGAACAGCAATCGATCGTACAATTGGTGTAATTGTGAGTGAAAACTTGGTGGAATGTATTCGTCAAATGGAGAACTCCGATGAACGAACACATGAAGATGTTGTAAAAGAAGCGGTCGATTTATTAGTAAAAAGTCGTTAAAATGAAAAAGAATTTTAAATAAATAAAAAACCTCTTGACTTTTCAGTTAAATTGGATTTATACTGTGTAACAAGATGGAAAACAGAAATTTTAATACTCTTATCAAGAGTGGCGGAGGGAATAGGCCCTGTGATGCCCGGCAACCAGCAAGTGAAAGCTTTGCAAAGGTGCTACTTCCTACAGACAGTTGTAAACGGTCTGAGAGATGAGAGGAGGAATTTAGCGAAAGCAGAACCCTCTTCTTTAAGTAGAAGAGGGTTTTTTATATTCATTTCCCCTCAATCGCCGTAAAAATCCATCAAAAAAACTTTGGAGGTAATGAATGATGACAAACTATCAACCTGAAACGTTATTATTACATGGAGGTCAAGAGCCAGATCCAATTACAGGTTCACGTGCTCTTCCAATTCATAGAACGACATCTTTTGTTTTTCAAAATACAGAGCATGCGCAAAACTTATTTGCATTGAAAGAAGCAGGGAATATTTATACGCGTATTACGAATCCGACAGTCGATGCATTTGAACAGCGTATTGCACTTCTTGAAGGTGGAACAGCAGCGGTTGGCTTGTCTTCTGGAATGGCAGCTATTGCATTTTCAATTTTAAATATTGCTGGTGCAGGCGATGAAATTCTTGCAGCGGAAAACTTATACGGAGGCACGTACAATTTATTTGCAACGACACTTCCACGTTATGGCATTCAAGTGAAATTTATAGATGCGACAAATCCAGAAAATTTCCGTGCCGCGATTACAGATAAGACGAAAGCGATTTTTGCGGAATCGATTGCAAATCCTAGTTTACATGTTTTAGACATTGAGGCGGTCGCAAAAGTGGCGCATGATCACGATTTGCCACTCATTGTTGATAGCACATTCTCGACACCTTATGGCAGTAACCCAATTGAATTCGGTGCAGATGTTGTCATTCATTCGGCGACGAAGTGGATTGGTGGACATGGAACTTCGATTGGTGGCGTTGTTGTTGACGCAGGGAAATTCGATTGGACGAAAGGTAGGTTCCCAGGATTTACAGAGCCAGACGAAACATATCATGGACTTCGTTATGGCATTGATGTTCCACAAGCGGCATTTGCAACAAAACTACGTGTTCAATTATTAAGAGATTTCGGCCCATGCTTAAGTCCGGATCATGCATTTAATTTCTTGCAAGGCTTGGAAACTTTACATTTACGCGTTCCAAAACATAATGAAAATGCGCTTGAAGTTGCTAAATATTTACAAAATCATCCGGCAGTAGAATGGGTGACATATAACGGACTTGAAGAGCATCCTTCTTATGAAGCGAGCAAAAAGTATTTGAAAAATGGTTTCGGTTCAATTGTGAATTTCGGCATTAAAGGTGGACGTGAGGCAGGTCGTAAAGTCATTGATAATGTGAAAATCTGGTCGCATGTAGCAAATGTTGGAGATGCTAAATCATTAATCATTCATCCTGCTTCTACAACTCACCAACAATTATCGTCTGAGGATTTGAAAAAGTCTGGTGTTTCTGAGGAGTTAATTCGTTTGTCGGTTGGATTGGAATCAGTCGAAGATATCATTGCAGATTTAAAGCAAGCGATTGAAAAAGCTGCTTCAGTAAATGTGGAATAATAAGATTGGAGGATGAGATTTTGGTAGAGACGGGAATGATTCATATTGGCGATTTAACTTTAGAGTCTGGACTTGTTCTCGACCAAGTCCATCTTGCATATGAATGGGCTAAGCAGGAAAATGCACCGACAGTCCTTGTCTGTCATGCATTAACGGGGAATGAGCGAACCATTGGAAGTGCAACGCAACCGGGTTGGTGGAGTGGTTTAATTGGACCTGGGAAAAGTATTGATACGGACCAGTATGCTGTCATTACATTCAATATACTTGGTGGATGCAATGGTTCAACCGGACCGACAGCGGTCAATCCAAAGACCGGAAAGCCTTATCGGACTGATTTTCCAGAAATTACAATACGTGATATGGTGCGCGCTGAGAGAAAGGCTTTAAAAGCGCTTGGTATTAACCATTTGCATACTGTTATTGGAGGATCATTAGGCGGCATGCGTGCTTTGGAATGGGGTGTGATGTATCCAGATGCGATGGATTTACTCATTCCGCTTGCTGTTACGCCTTCACTAAGTGCGTACGGTATCGCTTTTAATTATATTGGTTTACATGCGATTGAAACAGACGAAGGTTATGCAAAAGGGCATTATGAGAAAACGTCAAATGTTAAGGGGTTTGAAACAGCTAGAATAGCAGGTATGTTGACTTATCGTTCGGATCAATTATTTAATGGGCGTTTTGCGCGCAATACATCAGTGGAGGGACATTATGAAGTAGAGTCTTATTTACAACATATGGGAAAGAAGATTTCTAGTCATTTTGATCCGAATAGTTATTGCACGCTACTTCGCGCACTCAATACACATGATATTGGTAGAGGACGCGGAGGCGTCGTAGAAGCTGCAAAAAGAATAAAAGCGAAGACTGTTTTACTGGGCTTTACGCATGATTTAATTTATCCGCCGGAAACAATTCGTTTATTTGCAGATATAGTCCCAGATGCATCATTTTGTTTAATCAATACAAAGTATGGGCATGACGGGTTTTTAACAGAGTTTGATAAATGGGGATTTGTAATTAGGCAATTTATGGAGGTGGCTGTATGCCGACAATTAGAGCCGCAATACTTGGCTTCGGTACGGTAGGCGAAGGGATTTACCGAATTTTAAATGAACGAAAGAAAGAAATTGAAGAGCAGACGGGTTATACAATTGAGGTTGTCTCTATTTTAGTGCGTGATACAAAAAAAGAGCGCATACCAACGCCTGGTGTTCTAGTAACAGATGATATTCGGGATGTTTTCGCACAGCCGCAACTTGATTTGGTGTTTGAAGCAATTGTTGGAGAAGAACCGGCGTATGCTTATTTGTCAGAAGCAATTTCAAAAGGATATGATGTCATCACTGCAAACAAAGCAATGTTTGCGGTACATGGACCGGCTTTACTAGACCAAGCACAGATAGCTGGTGTTGAGATTGGTTTTGAAGCAACAACAGCGGGTGGCGTACCTATCATTCGAACGGTAAAAAACTTACTAGCTGGTGATCGAATTCAAAAAATCCAAGGTATTTTAAATGGGACATCAAATTTCATCCTAACAAAAATGAGGCAAGACGAAGTTTCTTTTAAAGAAGCGTTAAAAGAAGCGCAAGTACTTGGTTATGCAGAAGCTGACCCTACAGATGATATTGGTGGGAAAGATGCTTTTAGAAAGCTCATGATTTTAAGTCAATTGGCATTTGGAAAGCAAGCCGATTGGGAAACGATTGAAATGCGCGGCATCGACCAAGTGACATTGGAAGAAGTTTTGGACGCAGGGCGATGTGGGTTACGTTATCGCCATATTGCGGAAATTACCATTGATGAAACAGGTAATTTATCCGGCAGTGTCGGTCCTGTATTAGTGGGGGCGAGCCATCCATTTTACGGAATAGACGGTGTGGATAATTCGATTATTTTAAATACAGATTATCTAGGTGCTTTAACTTTAACAGGTCCTGGTGCAGGCATGTATCCAACGGGAAATGCGATGGTCAATGACTATATTCAAATCATTGGAACGAGAAAAAATGAGTTGATTTCAAATTAAAAGAAGCCATCCTTAAGTTTTAGCAGTTTAAGGATGGCTTCATTTTTATATTACTTTTTTGTTTTCATCAAAATGAGTTCCGCTCTTAAAGCTTTTATGAGCGCAATCACCATCAACCATATAACGAATGAAAAAGGGAGTGCCGCGATAATAATTGTATTTTGTAAGGCAGTTAGCCCGTTTACCGACAATAAGATAACAGCAATTGTTGATTGAATGAGTCCCCAAACAAGTTTGACGTTATTTGGCGGTGTCAACGAGCCATTTGTGGATTGCATCCCAAGAACAAATGTCGCGGAATCCGCAGATGTAATGAAAAACGAAGCGATTAAAATGATAGCTGCAACGGATAATAAAATAGACCAAGGCATTGCATCGAACATTTCAAAAATCGTTAACTCCGTACTAAATTGACTTAGGTTAATGCCACTCATTTGAATATCAATTGCAGTCGTTCCAAAAGTTGCAAACCAAAATGCACCTAAAAGTGTTGGTGCAACAAGTACACCGACTAAAAACTCTCGAATCGTTCGCCCTCTTGACACACGTGCGATAAACATACTGACAAATGGCGCCCATGAAATCCACCAAGCCCAATAGAAAATCGTCCAACCGTCTAACCAAGCACGTCTTCCTTCATCTAATGGTGCTGTTCGCATACTCATTTCAAGTAAGTTTGAAATATAAGCGCCGAATGTCTCGGTAAACATATTGAAGATGAGTAATGTCGGTCCCAGAATGACGACAAGAACAAGTAGTAAAAGCGCAACGACTAAGTTTGTATTGGATAGATACTTAATCCCTTTACTGAGTCCTGACCACGCTGAGGCAATAAACAGAACTGTCACAACTGCAATGATGATAAATTGTGACTTAATGCCAATCGTAAAGCCAAATAAATGATTAAGTCCTGCATTAATTTGAACAGCACCGAAGCCGAGAGAAGTTGCAACGCCGAAAGCAGTTGCGAAAACGGCTAATACATCAACGAGAATGCCCCAAGGACCTTCCATCTTTTTACCGAAAATCGGCTTCAATGTTGCTGAAATTAAACCAGGTTCACCTTTTCGAAATTGGAAAAAGGCTAATGATAATGCGATGACTCCGTATAAAGCCCATACGTGAAGCCCCCAGTGGAAATAAGACTGTCGTAATCCTTCTTTAAATGCTGCGGTTGTATTTGGATCTTCAGTTGCTGCATCGACAGCAAAATGTGAAAGTGGCTCCGCTGCTCCGTAGAAAACAAGTCCAATCCCCATACCAGCTGAAAAAAGCATAGCAATCCATGTTGTTGTTGAAAATTGTGGTCGTTCTTTATCTTTTCCTAAACGAATTTTTCCGTAAGGACTGAGCATTAAAAAGACAGCTAATGCAACCATAAACGTCATAAGTACCATATAATACCAGCCGAATGTTGAAGCAACGAAATTTTTAACGTTCGTTGTTACACTCTCAAAACTTTCTGGCGCAATGGCACCATAACCAACTGCAATAATAATTAATGCAATTGTAATATAAAATACTTTCGATATTTTCTTCATGTTTCCCCCTATGAATACTTGGTATAATACATAGTTGTCAACTATACCACAATTTTTTTGAAGCGCAACTACTGCTGTAGAGTATAGTTTCCCCTATTTTCATGCATTTACACAAAAAGCATTAAACGGCGGAACATGATGAAAATGGGCATGAAGAGAGCTTTTTATGTTGAGAATTACTTGATTTTAATCTCTTCAAAAAAAACGTAAATAAGGATAAAGACCTAGTGATTTCATAAAAAAGGCCGCCCTCAAAGTTGTGAACTTTAAGGACGGTCAAAAAATCAAACACATACACAATTTGAGAGGCGTTCAATTGCAAAGCGATTGGACAGCCTCTAATCTTCGTCTTTGATATCTCTATCAGGTAAAAGAAAGTTTTTACGCCATTCTTCGATTTCTTGTTTCGCAATTTCTAATTGATCATGATAACTCTTAAACTGTTCTTTATTAATCATAAACTGCTCGCCATCGTCAACCGCCCGAATACGACCCTCTAATACATATTTTGACACTTGACTGACAGGCATGCCGAGATATTCTGCAGTTTCTTGAATTGTCATATACATAATTTCAACTCCTGAAATAAATCACTTCTATATATAGCATCATTTTTTACATTAGATAATCTCTTTAAAATTTAATCTTTTATTTAAAGCAGACATAATTGGAATCCCAATTGCCATAACAATAAACTCGCTCACTGCTAATGTTAAATAAATCATCAAAAATGGGATGCCGTTATATTCGGGAATGTCTGCAAAAATTGCAAGTTGAAACGCGATAATAATCATTGTTGCCGTAAAAACAAGTGTATTGAAAAGCATTCGTTTAAAAATCCCTTTGATGAATTTTGCTGAGAAGATTGTAATCGAAAGGGCAATGGCCGAATGTAATACGCCAAAAATAATATCAACCGCAATCGGCGATAAAATTAAGTTTGTAATAAAAACGCCCGTTACAATGCCAAAAATATACTTCTTATTAAAGACGACAAGATGATTAAAGACTTCCGATATACGGAATTGAATAAGTGTAAAGCCAAATGGTGCAATTAAAAAAGAAACTGCCGCATATAACGCTGCGATGACACCGTTAACGGCCATTGTTTTAATACGCATAATTGATTTCTCCTTAGTTTTTTTTACGTGGGAGGGTCTCGAACCACGTTTGAATCCTAAATTATAATACAGTTTCTAAGCTGAAATGTAAATGACGAGCGTTTGAAATTTTAGTGCAGGGGGAAATGAAAAGTGAATTGTAAGGAGTTTTAATTGCTGGAGACTAGGCTGAACTAACTAGCCAGATGAAACGCTATTGTTTATATTGAACGCCAAAACTGTTATAGTTGTTTTATGTTAATAAGTATAACAGTTTTAAATAAGTCTAAAATGTTACAGGTAACGCTTACAATGACGAATGTGTACGAAGTGTGAATGAATAACTACAGTAACAAATTTGTCATAATACAGAGTTACTAATATTGTAACAAACCTGTATACATTTAGTCACAAAGCAGACCGCCATCAACGGAAAAATAAATTATACTAAAGTAAGTTAGAAATTACTTGGAGGGATGACTTGGATGGATGCATTATTACTTGCAAGAATACAATTTGCTTCGACAACATTGTTTCACTTTATATTTGTTCCATTATCAATTGGTCTAGCATTATTGATTGCGATTATGCAGACGTTATATGTCTATAAGAAAAAAGAAATTTATTGGAAGATGACAAAGTTCTGGATGACATTCTTCTTAATTAACTTTGCAATCGGGGCTGTTACAGGGATATTCCAAGAGTTCCAATTTGGAATGAACTGGTCAACATATTCCCGTTTTGTTGGAGATATATTTGGTGCGCCACTCGCGTTTGAAGCTTTGCTCGCATTCTTCTTAGAAGCGACATTTATCGGTGTGTGGATGTTCGGACGTGAAAAGTTACCGAAGAAAGTTCACTTAGCGAGTATTTGGCTTGTTTCAATTGGAACGATGTTATCGGCGTTTTGGATTATGGCTGCAAACTCATTTATGCATAATCCAGTCGGTTTCGTATTAGAAAACGGTCGTGCGGAAATGAATGATTTCCTCGCAGTCTTAATGAACGAAAAATTATGGGTTGCATTCCCACATACAGTTTTTGGTAGTTGGGCGACAGGTGCTTTCTTTGTAATTGGTGTAAGCGCTTGGTATTTAGTGAGAAAGAAAAACGTGGATTTGTTCAAACCTTCTATGAATATCGCGTTAATTGTTGGTTTAGTTTCAGGTCTTGGAATTGCATTTACAGGTCACGCGCAAGCTGAATATTTAATGCATGCACAACCAATGAAAATGGCTGCTGCGGAAGGATTATGGGAAGACAGTGGAGATCCTGCTGCTTGGACATTAGTAGCGAATATCGACGTTGAGAATAAAACGAGTACGAGTCGAATCGATATTCCATATGTATTAAGTTATTTAGCGTATGGTAAATTTGAAGGTAAAGTTGAAGGAATGAACACATTACAAGAGAAGTATGTTTTAAAATACGGGGATGGGAATTATGTTCCCCCTGTTAAAACGACTTTCTGGAGTTTCCGTATTATGGCGGGAACTGGCGGTGTGCTTGTGTTATTAAGTGCATTTGGATTATTCCTGTCGTTTAGAAACAAACTAATGGGTAGTAAAAAATACTTGAAATTTATGGTGCCGGCAATCCTTTTACCATTTATCGGAAACTCTTTCGGTTGGATTATGTCAGAAATCGGAAGACAGCCTTGGGTGGTTAACGGGTTAATGAAGACAGCAGACGCAGTATCACCAAACGTCTCTGCTACAAAAGTGTTAACATCATTAATTTCATTCTCAGTTGTTTATGTGATTTTAGGTGCAGTAATGGTTTATTTATTCGTTAGGGTCATTAAGCAAGGACCAGATGAAAAAGTAAAAGAGGATATTCAAGCGACAGATCCTTTTGAGATAGGAGATGTACAACATGGTGTTAAGTGAGTTATGGTTTTTACTAATTGCTGTGCTCTTCGTAGGGTTTATGTTTCTCGAAGGGTTTGACTTTGGTGTTGGAATGGGTTCAAAGTTTCTCGCTAAAAATGATGCAGAAAGACAAATGCTAAATAATGCGATTGGACCGACATGGGCAGGAAACGAAGTATGGTTAATTACTGCGGGAGGCGCAATGTTTGCAGCTTTCCCGCATTGGTACGCAACATTATTTAGCGGTTATTATTTACCATTCCTCGTACTCGTCATTGCGTTAATGGGTCGAGGCGTTTCTTTGGAAGTTAGAAGTAGGATTGAAAACGAAGCTTGGAGAAAATCTTGGGACTGGGCGATGTTTATGGGAAGCCTTCTTCCACCATTTTTGTTCGGGGTTTTATTTTCAAGTTTAATCAAAGGCTTACCAATCGACGCAGAGATGAATATGTTTGCTGGTTTCCTTGATATTGTGAATGTCTATACAGTCGTTGGTGGTATTTTATTTGTTGCGCTGTCTTATTTACACGGATTAACATTCTTATCGTTAAAAACTGAAGGTGAAATTAGACAGCGTGCTCGTTCGCAAGCACAAAAAATCTATGCATTAACAGGTTTATTGCTTGTAGTTTTCACAGCATTAACAGTCGTTTATACGGATGCGTTTGCTGAAAAAGGCATGTTCTTAATTCCGATGTATATTGTGGCAGGGATTGTTTACATTGCGCTGTTACCATTACTGCGCAAAGGCAAAGAAGGGTTAAGCTTTACGATGACAGGGCTTGTCTTTATTATCGTAACGGCATCGTTCTTTATCGCATTGTTCCCAAATGTTATGATTAGTTCATTAGGAGAAGCGCATAATATGACAGTATATGAAGCGGCTTCTGGAGCTTACTCTCTGAAATTAATGACGATCGTTGCGGCGACAATGCTTCCAATTATACTCGGTTATACAATTTGGTCGTACTATGTATTCCGTAAACGTGTGTCTACGAAAGGGACAGAAGGATACTAATGGATAAACAACTTCTTCAATATAAAGGAAGTAAACAAGTGATGGCTTTGGTCGGGGTTTTAACACTCGGTCAGGCCATTTCGATTATTATTCAAGCATTATATTTATCAAAAGCCATTACGATGATGTTTCAAGGATCGACTTGGCAAGCCGCTTTACCAGCACTTTTAATCTTTTTAGCGGCGCATTTAATGCGTAATTTTTTCCAATGGGGAAAAGAACGTCTAGCTTATCGCTTTGCCGATCAAACTGCGTTGTCGCTTCAGCAGCAACTGGTCGAAAAGACATTTGAACTTGGTCCACGAAGTGTTGGAAAACATGGATCGGGAAATATGATTACGTTAATTTTGGAAGGCATTCCTCAATTTAAAACGTATGTGCAATTGTTTATTCCACGATTTTTATCGATGGCAATTATTCCAATCACACTTTTTTTCTATGTGTTTATGATGGACGGTTTGTCAGGCATTATTTTAGCTGTTGTATTGCCAATTTTAATTGTTTTTCTAATATTGCTCGGATATGCAGCGCAAAGGCAAATGGATGCACAATTAGATACGTATAAATTATTGTCTCGTCATTTTGTTGATTCACTTCGTGGGCTCGTGACGCTAAAGTATTTAGGACGCAGTAAAGCACATGAAAAAGCGATTGAAAATGTCAGTAATAAATATCGAATCGCAACAAATCGAACATTACGTGTCGCATTTTTATCTACTTTTGCATTGGATTTCTTTACAAGCCTTTCAATTGCGATTATTGCAGTAGAACTGGGTGTTCGTTTAATCAATGGCAATATCGGACTTGAGCCAGCACTTGCGATTTTAATTTTGGCTCCTGACTATTTCGCACCTGTTCGTGAACTTGGGAATGACTTTCACGCAACGATGGACGGAAAAGAAGCTGGAGAAGAAATTCGAGGAATCCTTGCGGAGAAAACAGTTGACCGAAAAGACTTACCAACTGTACCCGAGTGGACAGCAAACAGTGAAATGAAGTTTGAAGCGATTATGAAAAAGGCAGATGAAGATCGTGTCATTTTAAAAGATCTCGACTTTACAGTAAATGGTTATCAAAAAGTCGGGATTGTTGGAACATCTGGCGCTGGGAAGTCAACTTTAATCGATTTATTATCAGGATTTACACAACCTTCATCAGGAAGTATTTCTGTAGATGATATAAAAGTAAACCATCTATCTTTTCCAGACTGGCAAAATCAGTTGACGTATATTCCGCAACATCCGACGATTTTTTCTACGAGTGTACTGGAGAATATTCGGTTTTATGAGCCAACTGCAACGCGTGAAGAAGTGGCGGAAGCTGTGAGAAATGCTGGATTGGATGATTTGATTCACAGTTTTCCTAATGGTTTGGATGAAAAAATTGGGCAAGCCGGACGAACATTGAGTGGAGGAGAAGAGCAGCGAATTGCCTTAGCGCGTTTATTGCTTCAAAATCGTTCCATTTTATTATTCGATGAGCCGACTGCGCATTTGGATATTGAAACAGAGCATGAAATTAAACAAACGATGCTTCCGATGTTAGAGGAAAAACTTGTGTTTTTTGCGACACATCGTCTCCACTGGATGAAAGAGATGGACATCATTTTTGTCTTTGAGCATGGTGAAATTGTTGAAGTGGGGACACATGAAGCATTACTCGAGAAGCCGGGCGCTTATACTCGGTTAATTGAAGCACAGAGAAGGGGAATAAAAGGATGAAGCTATTTCAAGCGTATATCGCACCTTATTTAAAAAAGTATAAAAAAGCGATGATCGCGACAATTCTTTTAGGAACTTTGGCGCTTTTGTCTGCAGCGATGTTAACTTTTACGTCAGGCTATTTAATCTCTAGTGCTTCTCTACAACCGGAAACGATTTTACTTTTATATGTACCGATTGTTGCGGTGCGCACATTCGGCTTATCGCGTGCAGTGACGCATTATTTGGAACGTTTAGCAGGGCATAATGCGGTATTGAAAGTGTTATCGGAAATGCGTGTGAAATTGTATCGGATGTTAGAGCCACAAGCTTTAATGATTCGTTCACGTTTCCAAACAGGTGACTTACTCGGCACGCTTGCGGATGATATTGAGCATTTACAAGATGTCTATATCAGAACGATTTTTCCAACGGTTGTCGGGCTTTGTTTATTTTTATATGCGACAATTATGCTCGCATTTTTCGATTGGATCTTCGCGCTTTGGATTGCACTTTGTTTAGGCGTGTTTGTGTTTGTTTATCCGTTTTATTCTTTATACAAATTAAAGAAACATCAAATCGATGCGAAAAAGCAGCGTAGTCATTTATATCGTTCATTAACGGATGCGATTTTTGGCATTAGTGACTGGATGATTAGTGGTCGAAAACAAGAATTTGTAGATGGTTTTATGAATGATAGTAAAGAAAGTCACGCGCTAGAAACGAAACTTGCCTATTGGAATCAATCTAGAGCCTTTCAACTTCAATTATTATCTGGGATGATTTTAGTAATGGTTGGGATTTGGGCAGGTTATTCAGCTGAACAAGGGGATATTATTCCAGCTTATATTGCAGCATTTACGCTTGTGACATTGCCGATTATTGAAGGATTAATCCCTTTATCGCATGCGATTGAACGAATTCCGGCTTATGAAGAATCACTAAACCGGATTGAAGCAATTCGCAAATTTGTACCAGAAGAAGTTGTGTTTGAAAAGGAAATTGAGTTGTCTAAACAAGCTGATATTGAAATTGAATACTTGTCCTATCGCTATGAAGGAGAAAAAAATGATGCAATTTATCAGCTTCAATTATCGATTCCGCATGGACAGAAATTGGCTTTACTTGGAAAAAGCGGTGCTGGGAAATCGACGTTACTGCAAATTTTACAAGGCGCAATTGAACCGACATCAGGAACAGTAAAAGTGAATGGTTATGCACCGATTTTATACGGCGAAAACATTCATAATATGGTGGGTGTGTTAAACCAAAAGCCGTATTTATTCGCAACGACAGTTGAAAATAATATTCGTCTAGGCAATCAGCATGCAACGACTGAAGAAATCCAAGAAGTGATTCGCAAAGTACGATTAGATGACTATATCAATTCACTTCCAGATGGGTTACAAACGCAAATGGAAGAGACAGGTCAAAGGTTTTCAGGTGGGGAAAGACAGCGAATTGCGTTGGCACGAATTTTACTTCAAGATACACCAATCGTTATTTTAGATGAACCAACGATTGGATTAGATCCTGTCACGGAAAGCGAATTGGTTGAAACGATTTTATCAACATTACAAGATAAAACCATTATTTGGATTACGCATCATTTAACAGGAATTGAACAAATGGACAAAGTATTATTTTTAGATAAAGGTCAAATTTCGATGCAAGGAACGCATGAAGAACTAATGGCAATGAATACGCGTTATCAGCAGTTGTATTTATTAGATCGAGGATGATTTCAATCGATCAGCAAGCTCTTTTTGCATATAAAAGGAAAGGCATCCTAGAAGTCATGAATGATTGACTTTCAGGATGCCTTTGCTTGGTTAATCGTCAAATAAATTGAGTTGGTCTGTATACTCCGTAAAGGACCCTTTATTATATTGTTTAGAATAATAAAGTGCTTCATCCGCATGATGAAGAAGTTGTTCGTAATTCTTTGAGGACAATGTTTCATCAATCCAAGTGAGACCAGCGGAAATTCTAATCGGGCGCTGTTCACCACTCGGAAATTCTAATAGTTCACGATCCAGTTGTTCATAAAATGTACGAATTTTATGTAATATCGCATCTCTGTGCTCAAAATTATGGAGCAATAAGATAAATTCATCACCGGAACGTCGACTCAGTAAAGCTTGATGTTCATCTGCTATATTTCGTAAACGATTGACCGCTTCGATAATATAATAATCTCCCCATTTATGTCCATAAGTATCATTAATCGGTTTTAGAAAATCTAAATCGAACATAATCAAGGCAGCAACCCCCTGCGTCTTTTCATCCAGCCATTCTTCAAAATGATTTTGGAAGCTTCTGCGATTGAAAAGTTTCGTTAATGGATCATAATCACGATCATGTTTAATTTTCCTAAGCTTTAATACCTCTCCAGTGACATCTTCAACAATGCCATAAATATGGCTTTCCGATTTACTGAATTTCAATCTTACCCACTGATCATTTTTCCCAGTCAGCTTGTAAATATCATTGCTATCAGGTTCAGGACGCGCCAGTGTCTTTTTTAATAAAGCATCAAGCTGTTCAGTTGTTTCAAAATTTTGCGTGTCATTATCCTCAACACCGAGTATTTTATAAAATTTACCAGTGACAAAAACTTGATTGGTTTGTCGATCGATTTCAAATGCACCAATTGGTAAGTCAACCAAATCAATAATTTTCGAAAGCCGCGATGCGGAATCTAACATAAATTGATTGGTTTGAATAATTGCTTTGGATAGATCATCTAATTCTTGTAAACCAGTCTTTTTTAGGCAAAGGCTTTCCATTCGATTATTATTGACAACTTGATGGGCTAGGCTAACGACAGGTTTCGACATTTTTCGACTAATAAAGACAGCACTAGCCACTCCGGAAACAAGTAAAGTTACGATGATTAGTAATAAAATATTCCGAATTTGAAATACATAATTTAACAGATGCTCAGATTTCATAAATCCAATAATATACCATTCCTCGTCTTGGAACGGAGAATTATACTCGTATAAATTGAATTTTGCCATCGTTGCATAAATCGTATCTTGCGTTTGATGGTTGCTAAGCGAAAATATTTGGAAATCTTCATCGACATTTTCAAAGCTTAATAAGTTGGTTGGATTCAAAAATCGTTTTTGAATATTATTCGTTGTAAACAATGTTTGATAAACTTCATCTTCATCGTTTTTATTGGCAATAATATAGCCTAAAGAATCTTTTGTTTGAAGTTCCGTCATCGGTAAAAACTTCGTTAAATAATTTACTGCCAATTCAATGCCAACAACGCCGACGACTCGATTGTTAATGTCTTTTAATGGTATCGAATAAGTAATAATTGGCGTATCTTCCTCTGTAAGTTGAAAAGGCTTATGCCAATAACCTAAATACTTAGCACCAATATCTTCTTTTGAATAATCAAAAGGCATTTTGAAAAACTTTTCATTGTCGTCAGTTAATGTAAGATGATATTGCCAAATCGCGTCCAGTGGAAGTTGGTATTTACTGGCGATATTGGCTGGACCATAAACAACGTGAATATCGCGATTATTCTTAACATCGGTTAACGGATCATAATCGCGAAAATATAAGGCAGGTTGCTGATTATCCGGCAAATTAGGATCATCTAAAATTAAATAAGCACCCGTCGTACCAGTTAAGCGTAATATTCTAATTAAAGTGTCGCTTGCTTGGTCAAATATTTCTTCCGTTGAAGATGCAGGATCTGAAACAGCCACGCTCAATTCGGGTAAGTAGGGTGTTAAGTTTGTCCAACGATTACGCACTTCTTGTTGTAAATAGTCACGTCGATTATTGACTGTATCATTGAATGCTTGATAGGAACTCATTTTTGTTTGTTTAAAAACGCCGCCAAAGATTAACAAAGATGTTAGAACAGTAATTTGAACTAAAATCAAGATGACGGTCAATAAAGAAAAATAGGAAGCAATTGATCTTTTATGCCATTGAAGTTTTTTCGTCATGTCCGCCCCCTTGAAAAGATTAGTGTAATGTAGATTCAATTTCTTCTTTGAAATGCGTAAACCATTCGCTAAATTGCTCATCGCTTATCATTTCTTGTAAAACATCCGAACGATTACGTCCATTTTTCACTTCAAGCGTTAATATTTCTAAATCATTTATGATTTTATCGTATAAATGTTTTTCAATGACATTACGTGTTAAATCACTATTTGAAAAAGGTGGGTTATTAAAGAATGTATAATTTTTCAACATTTGATTTGTCACGATAAAGGAGTCAGTTATTGCTTTGTTTTTCAATGGATTATGCTCAAGCTCCTGTATGAGTAAATCATTTTCATAGATTTCATTTTTTACGGGCAAATAGCCAGTTTGAATGGATAAAGACATGTTTTGCTCAATTTCTGTAAACCATTTTAAAAATAAAGCGGCACCATATTCATGTGTTTCTTCACTTTTTGTAATAGACATTCCAGCGCCTTGTTGCACGACATATTGATTGTCTTCATGGATATAAGGATAAGGTAAAACCAAAGGCTCGATTTCATAGGTGGATTGCTCAATGGTTACATCTTTTGGAAAATATCCAGCTCCCGATGTAGATGAAATAAATGCAATGACCTCACCGGTTTTTGCATCATCTGAACTAAAACGCCCTTCTTTCTTAAAATATCCATATAAATAAGGACGATAAAGATAATCCCAAATGGCTTTACCACCTTCTTCAGTTAATGTAAATGAAGCATTGCCTTCTTTATCTATGGAAAAAAGTTGATCGCCAAATTGTTTGGAAAAAGTAAAAATAAAATTAGCAAAAGAATCATGACTAAAAAAAGATTTTCCCGTTTCTTTATAATAAATTTCAGCAACTTGGTAAATTCCTTCCCAAGTTTGTAAAACATCATTAGTCAGTTGATGTTTATAAGCAAAAGGCTCCCAGTCTGTTTTATTGATAAAAAGATTTTCGGTTGATTTTGCAACTGGCAATATATATGATTTTCCATCCGCTAAAAATTGTCCTTCTTTTAAGAATTCGGTGCGATAAGCAGCGAGTTCTTCGTCTGAAAAATAATTTTCTAATGGAACTAAATCTGTTTTTCTTGCAAGTTGATAAGCATAGTCAGAATAAGCGGCAAATATATCGGGCATCGGTAAAGAACCGACTGATTCATTTGCGGCTTCAAATAAAGCAGTTTCTAGCAGAGGGATTTCCCCGTAACTTTGCGTCTCGATGATTACCCCATTTTCAGTACCAACAGTTTCGTTGAATTCAGAAACGAGTGTATCAAACTCCTCTTTAATCGTCCCATTGTAATAGTGCCATAGACTTACCGTAATCGGTTTATCAGGATTTAATAGTTTTTGTTGATCAGTGCAAGCAGTTAATACAAATAGTAAAAGGAATAAACAACTCCATTTGACTAACTTTGAATACATATATTTTACACCTACTCTCAAAAGTGCTTCTATTTCTATTATTATACACTGAAAATGCAGAAAAATCCCATTTGAGTATAGCGTTTCATAGATAGTTTCGAAAGTTGAAATATAAAAAAAGAATGAAATTGTAAAGCGTGCTTGACAAAATGACGAGAAGTAAAGTATCCTTTACGTAAAGTGACCTTTACTTATTAGCGTGAAGGATATGATTGTGAAAAACTTCAGGATGAGTCTATTGACCTTGTTTTTATTATGTTAGAAAAATTTAAAAGAAAGGAGAAGAGTGAACTGGAAAATTCGATTAAAGAAAAACGGAATGCACTTGGCTTAACACAAGATGAATTTGCGGAAAAATTAGAGGTTTCACGACAGACAATTATCTCTCTTGAAAGAGGAAGATATAATCCATCGTTAATACTAGCCTTTAAAATTGCAAAGTTATTCAACTGTCAAATTGAAGATGTTTTCACACCGGAGGAGGAATAGGGATGTATGAAGGTTTTGATTTAGGTGCTTTTTTAATGGGTTTACCATTTGGAATTACGACTGCGTTAATTATTTTATTTTTTGTATGGCGAAAAGGAAAGAAAGAACGGAGATTTGATGAGCGCTATGAAAATATTCAACGACATGCGAAGTCAATTGGTTGGGGCATCACAACAATTGCCTTGTTGATTGGTTGGGCGATTATCATTCTTACAGAAGGCGCGAGCCCTGCATTCTTTATCTTTATGGGGGTGTGGGTTGTCCATATGCTGTCTTATATTGTTGGTGGAACGATTGCGAATGCGAAGAATTAAAGCGAAACTTTACCGAGTTTGTTTCGTATAGTAACTAAGTAGAAAGCTGAAAGGGGTTTGACTGATGACGTTAAAGATCGAACATGTTACAAAGCGATTTGGAGATTTTACAGCTGTTGAAGACTTATCGCTGACAGTTGGGGAAGGCACGATGCATGGATTTCTAGGGGCAAATGGTGCTGGAAAGACGACGACATTCCGAATGATACTCGGTTTACTCAATGCCAATGAAGGGAAAATTACATGGAATAACCGTGCAATTAGTTATGCGACGAGTCCCGAAATTGGGTATTTACCTGAAGAGCGTGGGTTATATCCAAAGATGAAAGTTGAAGAGCAACTCATTTTTCTAGGACAATTAAGAGGGATGAAGAAAGCGGATGCGAAACTTGCAATGACAGAGTGGTTGGAAAGAATGGAAGTTTCCCATTATAGAACGAAAAAAGTAGAGGAACTTTCAAAAGGAAATCAGCAAAAAATTCAAGTGATTGCCTCGCTTATGCATAATCCTAAATTGCTTATTTTAGATGAACCATTTTCAGGATTAGATCCTGTGAATGTTGAAATGTTAAAAAGTGCGATTTTAGATTTCAGAAAAAATGGTGCAACGATTTTATTTTCAAGTCACCGGATGGATCATGTAGAGGAACTTTGCGAGCAATTAAGTATTGTGCACCACGGGAAGCAAATTGTAAATGGGAAACTACGTGATGTGAAACGTTCCTTTGGCAAGCAAAATGTACGCATTCATTCTGATTATGAATTGTCTTCACTTGATCAAGTTTCAGGTGTTGAATCTGTTCATAAGTCTGTTGAAGGTAGTGTGTACCAAGTGACTTCGGAAGAAACTGCTCATATTTTATTGACGGAAGCTTTAAAATCAGGACCAATCCGTCATTTTGCGATTGAAGAACCATCGTTACAAGATATCTTTATTGAAAAGGTGGGGAAAGAGCATGCGTGAGTTTTGGATTATTTTCAAGCAAGCTTATATTACGAAAGCAAAAGCAAAGTCATTTATCATTACAACAGCAATTATGGTGGCTGCTATTTTTCTTTTTGCCAATATCACAAAAATCATTGATGGTGTTCAAGATGTCATGGGGGATGGGGATGACGTGAAAACATTGTACGTCATCGACGAGAGCGAGATCATTGCCGACCAATTAGCAATGCAATTGGAGGGGAGTGAATCAGGGATTGAAGTTGAAACTTCAGATTTAACGGCTGAAGCATTAACAAAGCAAGTTACAGATGGAGAAATCGATTCTTTTTTATCGGTCGGGTTAGATAGCTCCAATACGATTACGGCAAATTATACGACAATGAGTATGATGGATATTTCGATGCCAGCGATGATCCAAGACGCGCTTCAATCGATTCAAACAGAAATGAAGGCTTCAGAATTGTCATTGTCTGGAGAACAAGTCCAAACTTTATTCACACCGATTCAATTTGAACAGAAAAACGTATCACCTTCTGCAAAATCGGAGGAAGAATTAAATCAAGCACGTGTCCTTGTTTATGTATTAATGTTCGTCATTTATTTCGCAGTGATCTTGTATTCAAGCATGATTGCTACTGAAGTTGCGACAGAAAAGTCTTCACGTGTGATGGAGATTTTGATTTCAAGTGTTTCGCCTGTGAAGCATATGTTTGCGAAAGTGCTTGGCATCGGCTCACTTGGTTTGACGCAAATTATCGTCTACGCCCTTGCTGGTTTTGTCGCATTTAAAACATCTGCAACAGAAGTACCAGGTGGGATGTCGAGCTTTTTTAGTGTTTCAGATATTAATCCATTAACGCTTGTTTATGCGATTGTATTTTTCCTGTTAGGTTATTTTCTATATGCAACACTTGCGGCGTTACTCGGCTCACTGGTCAGTCGAACAGAAGATGTTCAGCAAATGATTATGCCGATGACGATGTTAATTGTTGTGGCTTTCGTTCTTGCGATGACGGGACTAACAAATCCGGAACTTGGTTATTTGAAAATCACATCGTATATTCCATTTTTTGCACCGCTCGTTATGTTTTTACGTGTAGGCATGCTTGATCTGCCGATGTGGGAACCACTTTTATCGATCGGCATTATGGTCGTCACAATTTTCATTCTCGGCTGGTTTGGCGCGAGAGTGTATAAAGGTGGCGTGTTAATGTATGGTCCATCGAGATCATTGAAAGATATTAA
>CANSAF010000016.1 GCA_947644645.1 uncultured Sporosarcina sp.
GCAAAATATATGTCAATGATGACAAACTAAACTTTAAAGGAGGTGAAATGATTAATGATTAACGGAATGGTTTTACCGATGCAAGTTCCGGTAAACGCGACTTCAAAAGTCGATACGGCAGTAAATTTGGGACAAAGTGCAAATTCAAATAAATTTGGTGCTGTCCTCGCATCGATGACAGCAAATGAGCCGATTGTTGGAGAAGTGCCACTTGGCGTAAGTGAAGTTACGGATGCGATTATGGAACTTCTTGAAATGACTACAATTGAAGAAATTGTGGGCTTTCTTGAAGAAAACATTAAAGGCGATCTTGAGTTACCAGAAGTTATTGATGGACACTTCATTATTCATGATGAAAAATTGATGTCTTTACTCGCTTCAGTGTTCCCAAACTTAAGTCAATTAGAAGTGATGGCATTAGATATAAGGGATTTACTTTCTCAAATTGAGCAGTTTGGTGAAAATGTTTTTGCGAGTTTATCACAGTTAAATTTAACACAAACAGATGTAGAAACAGCGCTTACTGAACTGAAAGAACTGTTTACGCAATTGAATATTCATGTGAATGAAGAGAAGTATAAGAATCTTGAAAGTTTATCGAAGGATGACTTGATTACTTTATTTGCAGTGATGCAAATGATATCAATCGAAGGTCCAAAAACAGACTTAATGTTGAAACAAGAGCAGCAACTACATTCTTTACAAGAAATGCTGAAAAGTTTAAGCGGATTTTTAAATGAAAATACACAAATGACAGCACAAACAAAGTCCACTTTACCATTTATGGAAACAAAATTACCTGTTCACTTAGCAGAGTCTATTAGCAATGCTGGACAACAATTTAAAGATTCATTGACAGAAACCGCGAACCAGTCCGCGCATCATAATATGACGGCGGCAAAAGTAGAGGGGGCGCAACTTGTTAGTGAAAGTCAAAACAATAGTCGTGCTGAACAATTAATGAAAGAATTACAAAATATTTTCAAACGCGCAAACTTAGGGCAAACAGGCGGCACAAACCGAATTTCGATTAAACTTTATCCTGAACATTTGGGGCAATTACGAATCGAATTACTGCAAACAAACGGATTATTAACAGCGCGTATTTTAGCATCGAATGTACTTGGAAAAGAAATGCTAGAAAGCCAGTTACATCAACTACGTCAAGCATTTTTACAACAAAATATCCAAGTGGAGCGTATTGATATTTCACAAATGCTAACGGAAACGCCGTATCGAGAACGTGAGCAAGCATTTAATGAGCAATTTAAACAGCAACAAGAACAGATGAAAGATCAAAGTTCAACTGAACAAGAAGAAGAGTCAATGAGCTTTAGTGAATATATGATTGAACTGGAGGGATAAAGATGCCAGAAGTAGGAAAACAGTCACCAATTACAGATTCGATGTATTTGATCAATAAACAGCGTGATGAACGTCAAACAGGTGATGGGACATTAGGGAAAGATGATTTCATGAAAATCTTAATTGCCCAATTACAAAATCAAGACCCAACTAATCCGATGCAAGATACAGATTTCATCGCTCAAATGGCGCAGTTCTCTGCACTTGAACAAACGATGAACTTAACAAAAGCATTTGAAAGGTTTGCGGAATCACAAAACCAATCACAACTGATTCAATATAATAGTTTCGTTGGAAAAAATGTCAAATGGCATGAGATTCAAACCGACGACAAAGGAAAACCTGTTGTTGGCGAAGATGGAAAGCCGGTTATTAATGAAGGAACGAGTACAATTGTTGGAGTGAAATATGTCGATGGTTCTGTTGTATTCACAATGAGTGATGGCAAAGAGTTAACACCAGGTAATATTTCGGAAGTACTTGCAGGTACTGCAGGGAATAATAGTTTAGTAGAAGCAAGTATGCTCATTGGCAAAAATGTTACGTATCGTGTATTGCAGGAAAATGAAGAAAATGAAGAAAATGAAGACGACAGCGAGGAAAAAGTAACAGAAGGTACAGGGAAAGTCGTTTCTGTTTCCAATAAAGACGGAAAAATCATCTATGTGTTAGACAATGATGAACGCATTACAGCAGACCAACTGATTTCAATTAGTAATCAATAAAATGAAAACGGAGTGACGGGATGGATAAAATCAATTTACATCGTATACCTTCGCAGCCGTTCATACACAATCAAACAACTAGAAAACCAGCTGAAACGACGAAAAACTCGTTTCAATCTCATTTACAAAAAGCGACGGATACATTAGAAGCTTTAAAAGTGAGTAAGCATGCGCGCGAACGTTTAGCTGAACGTAATATAACTATTTCAGAAATGGAATGGACAAACGTCGCAGCTAAAGTGGATGAAGCGAAAGCGAAAGGTGTAAGGGAATCATTAGTATTACTTGACCAAGCTGCACTCATTGTCAGTGCTAAAAACGGGACAGTCATTACAGCGATGGACCGAACTGAAGCAAAGTCACAAATCTTCACCAATATTGACGGAACGATTCTTTTATAATATTTGGCAGGACCTTAACAGGATGCCAACGTACTGCCGACTGATTGACGCAGTACACTTAAAATCGAGAGGGGAAATTTATCAATGTTAAGATCAATGTACTCAGGAATTACAGGACTTAGAAACTTCCAAACGAAATTAGACGTAATTGGGAATAATATCGCTAACGTTAACACTTACGGGTTTAAAAAAGGGCGTACGGTGTTTAAAGATTTAGTATCGCAGACAGTGGCAGGGGCTTCAGCACCGGGAGATAACCGTGGTGGAGTTAACCCGAAACAAGTTGGGCTGGGTGCACAACTGGCAACGATTGATACGATTCATGGACAAGGATCTATGCAGTTTACTGGAAATACATTGGATTTAACGATTTCTGGAGATGGTTTTTTTATTGTGCAGGATGGTGAAGCAGGAAATAATTTGTATACACGTGCAGGAAATTTTTATTTAGATGCTGGTGATGGTGGGGCAGATGCTAATGCTACTTTAGTAGATGGTGATGGTCGTCATGTTATGGATGTGGATGGTGGTGAGATTCTAATTCCAAGTACAGCTACTTCAATATCAATAGGGCAAAAAGGAGAAGTGAAATATGTTGATGAAAATGGTGACTTACAAGGAGACCAGGTTATTGGAATTGCTAAATTTAACAATCCTGGGGGACTAAATAAAGTTGGCGGGAATTTATTTCAAGAATCAGCAAACTCTGGTGAAGCTTTAATCTCTGAACCTGGCGGAGAACATAGTCAAGGTTTCATCGAATCCGGCTTCCTAGAAATGTCCAACGTTGACTTATCTGAAGAATTCACAGAAATGATTGTTGCACAGCGTGGATTCCAGGCGAATACACGTATTATTACGACGTCGGATGAGATTTTGCAAGAGCTTGTGAACTTGAAACGATGATTAAGTAAAAGTGGAAGAAGACGGTTAAATGCGACAAGCATAAGACCGGGCGACGAAATTGTGAGTTTTGCCGCGTAGGGTTTATAACTTGGGCATTTATCCTCTGCAGCTGGATATTGATAGGGTTTGAGTTTTGAGCGAGAGTTAATGCGTTGAATGGCAAATTGTCACTCGGCGTACGCGATGCTTTAGAGGATTCGTAACCCAGAAAAATGCAAAGGAGGGTCGGGCCGGCTCTTTATGCCCGGCCCCTTACATATGATAGAAGTGACACGGTTAAATGGGACGACGTTTACTTTGAATGCGTTGTACATTGAGAGAATGGAATCTGCCCATGACACAACGATTACGTTAACGACTGGGACTAAATATATTGTAAAAGATTCAGAGGAAGAAATTCGAAAAAAAATTTGGAAGTTTTATCAGGAAGTTCATTTATTAGCGAATCCGCATGTCAGGGGTGAAGAAGAAAGTGAAGAATAAGTTACTTACGATTATACTCATTGTGCTTGTAACAATTACACTTGTTGCTGTTATTGTTTTTGCATTAGCTTGGCAGATGAATAAAAAAGAAGATACGGGTCAAGGGAAAGAGCCTTCGATTGATGAAGTGATTGCCGCCTCTGTCGATATACCTGAAATTACCACAAATTTGGCGGGCAGGCAATTTATCCGTTTGTCGTTAAAAATTCAAACGGATAGTGAAGAAGCTGCTGAAGAACTTGAAAAACGAGAATTCCAAGTAAATAATATTGTCATACATGAACTATCAGAGATTACTAGAGAAGAACTTGAAGGGAAAGCTGGGAAAGAAGCTTTCGAATCAACCATTCAATCATTATTAAATCCGCTCATGCAAGAAGGCGAAATTGAGCGCGTTTATATCGTCTCTTATATTATTCAGTGACGAATAAGGAGGTGAGAATATGTCAGGGGACATACTATCTCAAAACGAAATTGATGCGCTGTTGTCAGCCTTATCAACAGGTGAAATGTCAGCGGAGGAAATGAAAAAAGAAAAACAAACACAAAAAGTTAAAGTATATGACTTTAAACGTGCACTTCGTTTTTCAAAAGATCAAATTCGAAGTTTAACAAGAATTCATGAAAACTTTGCTCGATTATTGACGACTTATTTTTCAGCACAACTTCGAACATATGTCCAAATTGATGTTGCATCTGTTGACCAAATTCCGTTTGAAGAATTTATCCGGTCAATTCCCAATATGACATTGATTAATATATTTGAAGTTTCTCCGTTAGAAGGCAATATTTTAATGGAAGTGAATCCAAATATCGCATATTCTATGTTGGATCGATTAATGGGTGGTGTTGGAGAGAGCCCGAGTAAAGTAGATAATTTAACGGAAATTGAAACGAAGATTATGATGAATTTATTCGAAAAATCATTTGACAATTTACGAGAGGCATGGGCAGGAATTACAGATATTGATCCGTATTTAGCGGAGATGGAAGTAAATCCACAATTTTTACAAATGATTTCACCGAACGAAACAGTTGTTGTTATTTCATTTAATATTATTATTGGTGAATCAAGTGGAATGATTAATATTTGTATTCCACATGTTGTGTTGGAGCCGGTTGTGCCAAATTTATCTGTTCGATATTGGATGCAGTCGAATAAAAAAGAGCCAACACCGGAACAAAGCTTGGCGTTAAGACAAAGAGTGAAAAAAGCCGAGTTACCGATTATTGCTGAACTTGGAAATGGACAAATGACCATTGATGAGTTTTTGCATTTAGAAGTTGGCGACGTACTTTCATTAGATCGTAAAATCGATGAGCCACTGATTGTAAAAGTTGGCGATTTACCAAAGTTTACAGCGCAGCCGGGTCATTTAAAGAGTTGGTCAGCTGTTCAAATTATTGATGTATTGACAGGAGGGGATGAAGATGATGAGTGATGACATATTATCCCAAGAAGAAATTGAAGCATTATTAAGTGGTAAAGGCTTGGAGGAAACAGAAAGTTCGGATGCGTCAACTTCAGAAGAAACAGAAACAGCAGATTTCAAGGAACTAACAGAGCTAGAAAGTGATACAATTGGAGAGATTGCAAATATTTCTTTCGGTAGTTCTGCAACAGCGTTATCTTCGCTATTAGGACAAAAAGTTGAAATAACGACACCACAAATTTCATTAATTAACCATTCGATGTTAGAAGAAGAATTTGTTCTTCCATACGTTGCGATTAAGGTTGAATATACACAAGGGCTAAGAGGTATGAACCTATTAGTCATTAAACAATCAGATGCGGCAATTATTGCGGATCTTATGCTTGGTGGAGACGGATTATCACCAAATCCTGAGTTAAGTGATATTCACTTAAGTGCGGTACAAGAAGCGATGAACCAAATGATGGGTTCAGCTGCGACGTCAATGTCATCTGTTTTCAATGTTAAAGTAGACATTTCGCCGCCAACGATTGATTTAATGGATGTTCAAGAACAAAAAGGTGTTGACAATATTCCAGAATCAGATGCGCTCATTAAAGTCGCATTCCAATTAAAAGTGGGCGAGTTAATTGACTCAGAAATTATGCAAGTGATTCCGTTTGAGTTTGGTAGAGAACTTGTTTCAACACTTTTAAATGGTGATGATGAGGAAGAAACGGCAGCAGCAGTGGAAGAAGCACCAGCGCCGACGCCACAGCAGGCACCACCTGTACAACAAGCGCCGCCAGTTCAACAAGCACCACCAACGCCTCAATATGAGCAGCCGGCAGCAGCACCACGAGCGCCAAAACAAAAGCCGCAAGTGGCAGTTGAGAAAGCGCAATTTGCAAGTTTTGAACCTGTTGCTTTAAATGATGCTGAAGCGCAAAATTTAGATATGTTATTAGATATTCCGCTTCAAGTAACGGTTGAACTTGGTAGAACAAAACGTTCGGTGAAAGAAATTCTTGAAATGTCTAGCGGTTCAATTATTGAACTTGATAAACTAGCAGGTGAACCAGTAGATATTCTTGTCAATAACCGTTTAATCGCAAATGGTGAAGTGGTTGTTATCGATGAAAACTTTGGTGTTAGAATTACGGATGTTTTAAGTCCGAAAGAACGCATTCATAATTTACGGTAATTATTTTTGGAGGGATTGTAGATGAGTAAAAAGATTTTAATAGTAGATGACGCAGCATTCATGAGAATGATGATTAAAGATATTTTAGTGAAAAATGGTTTTGATGTTGTAGGAGAAGCTGCAGACGGTGCACAAGCTGTCGAAAAATATGCGGAACTAAAACCAGATCTAGTGACAATGGATATTACAATGCCAGAAATGGATGGTATTCAAGCATTAAAAGCAATTAAGGAACAAGATCCTTCAGCAACAATTATTATGTGTTCAGCGATGGGCCAACAAGCAATGGTTATTGACGCGATTTCTGCAGGTGCAAAAGATTTCATCGTAAAACCATTCCAAGCTGACCGTGTAATCGAAGCGATTGAAAAAGCGCTAAGTTAAGATGAATGCGCAACAACATATAAAGCGTCACTCGGTATGGGGACTTCTCTTCATTGTATTATTCAGCTTCTTTCTATTACCCACTGTCAGTTTTGCAGAAGGCAGTGCTTATGATTGTCTGGAAAACAAAGAAGGGTGTATAGAAGAAGGTGTCGATGAAGAAGAGAATGCCCCAAACGATGACGTTACGCCGGTTCAAAATAGTAAACCTAAAGTAGGGTTAACAGCGGGCGATTATATACGAGCGTTCTTTGCTTTAATTTTTGTCGTTGGGTTATTGTATGCATTGCTTAAATTTATGAATCGTAAAAATCGACTGTATGATAAAAATCGATTGATGAAAAATTTAGGTGGTATTTCACTTGGTCAACAAAAATCGATTCAACTTATTATTGTTGGCGATACCTATTATTTAGTAGGTGTAGGAGAAGACATTCGTTTATTAAAAGAAATTACCGATGAAAATGAAATTGCTGCGCTACTTGAGTATTATGAAGAAGCGGAAGAGATTCCATTTCAAGGTCCAATGGAAAAGTTAATTTCGAAACTTTCACCGATGAATAAAAAACAACCGAAAAAAGAAGGACAAGCAACAGAAGATTTCAGTGAGATTTTGAATCATCGTTTAAGTGAGATTAAAAAAGAAAGAAAAAAACAATTTAATCGACTGACGGAAAAGGAGCGCGGCAAAGATGATTAATTTTGTTCAATTTTTCGCAGATAGTGATGCGGCGAACGTGGCAACTTCAGTCAAGCTGATGCTCCTTTTAACTGTTTTGTCACTCGCGCCAGCGATTTTAATTTTAATGACATCATTTGCGCGAATTATTATCGTTTTATCATTTGTGCGAACGGCACTTGCGACTCAACAAATGCCGCCGAACCAAGTACTTGTCGGTTTAGCATTATTTTTAACATTTTTTATCATGGCGCCAACTTTCCAGGAAGTGAATGATGTTGCGCTTACGCCTTTATTTGCGGAAGAAATTTCGTTGGAAGAAGCATATACAGAGGCGAGTGTGCCGTTAAAAGAGTTTATGAGTAAGCATACGAGACAGAAAGACTTGGAATTATTTATTAATTATAATGGTGGGGAACGACCGGAGTCACTCGAAGATGTATCGCTGACAACGCTCGTACCTGCATTTGCATTAAGTGAAATTAAAACGGCATTTCAAATGGGCTTTATGATTTTTATTCCATTTTTAGTCATTGATATGATTGTTGCAAGTGTGCTCATGTCGATGGGGATGATGATGCTACCGCCAGTAATGATTTCATTACCTTTTAAAATATTATTATTTGTTTTAGTAGATGGCTGGCATCTCATTATTAAATCATTATTGCAAAGCTTTTAGGGGGGCTTCAATTGACAGGTGAAACGATTATCGCACTAGCTGAACGATCCGTCACAACAATATTATTGACAGCTGGGCCTCTCTTAGTTGTTGCATTAGTGACGGGGTTAGCAGTGAGTATTTTCCAAGCAACAACACAAATTCAAGAGCAAACATTGGCATTTGTACCGAAGATTATTGCGGTTCTCGTAGGCATTGTTTTTTTCGGTTCATGGATGCTAGGGACAGTGACAAATTTTGCAACGGAAATCTTTGAAAATTTAGTACGGTATATCGGGTGAGATGATGGAAGAACTCATTCCCGCTATGTCGGCTTATTTATTAATTTTGACAAGAATTACTGCGTTTTTTGTTACTGTTCCATTGTTTTCCTATCGTGCAATTCCAACAACACAACGTATCATGTTAGCTGCCGTTTTAGCTTGGATTATGACGTATACGATTGATATGCCTGAAATTGCGATAGACGGTGAATATATTTTTTTAGTCATAAAAGAAGCGACCATCGGCTTATTTATTGGCATACTTGCTTTTATTATTATGTCAGCAATTCAAATTGCAGGAGGATTTATTGACTTTCAAATGGGATTTGCGGTGGCGAACGTCATTGACCCGCAAACAGGTGCACAATCCCCGTTACTTGGTCAGTTTTTCAACTCTCTTGCAATGTTATTATTACTTGCTTTAAACGCGCATCATTTATTATTAGACGGTATTTATTATAGTTATGAGTTTTTACCAATCGAAGGCAATTGGCCGGCAATTGGCTCGGGGCGCGTTGTTGAGTTCGTTTTAACAACATTCACTGCTTCGTTTGCCATTGCGTTTCAAATGTCTATTCCGATTGTGGCAACATTATTTCTTGTCGATTTAGCACTCGGAATTACGGCAAGAACAGTTCCACAACTGAATATTTTTGTCGTCGGTTTCCCAATTAAAATTACAGTGAGTTTTTTAGTTTTATCGATTATGATGGCTGTAATGATTGGCGTGATGCAAAAACTATTTGAGTTTATGATTATTAGCATGCGAGATTTGATGATACTTTTAGGAGGCGGATGATTTGAAGTTGCGCCTAGATTTACAGTTTTTCGCAGGTGAAAAAACCGAAAAAGCAACCGATAAGAAACGCCAAGATTCACGTAAGAAAGGTCAAGTTTTAAAAAGCCAAGACGTTACAAGTGCGCTCGTTATTTTATCGGTTTTCTTGTTTTTATTTTTTGCTTCGAGTTTTTTACGAGATCGTTTTTTTAATTTTTTCCAGCATTCATTTACACATTATTTTTCAATTGAGCAATTTGATATGCACGGAGCGATGGCGATTTATCGAGAACTTTTAATTGAACTTGCATTTATCTTACTGCCGGTTATGGTCATTGCGGTGATTGCCGGTATAGCGGGAAATTTATTTCAATTTGGTTGGTTATTTACAACGGAACCGCTGAAGTTTGACTTGAAAAAGATTGATCCGATTAAAGGGCTTAAACGAATGTTTTCAATACGTGCCATTGTTGAGTTAATGAAATCCGTATTGAAGATTTCTTTTATTGGAACGGTGACTTTTCTCATCGTCTGGATGAATATCGATAAAGTGCTGTCACTGGCGTTTAAAAGTGCATGGGATACTTTATCAACGGTAGCAAGATTAACCGCAATGATGGGGATTGCTGCATCATTCACTCTTTTATTCATTGCAATATTGGACTATTTTTATCAAAAATATGATTATGAAAAAAACCTTCGAATGTCTAAACAAGATATCAAGGATGAGCATAAAAATACTGATGGTGACCCGTTGATTAAATCTCGGATTAAACAACGACAACGTGAAATGGCGATGCGGCGGATGATGCAAGAAGTGCCAACAGCAGATGTCGTCATTACCAACCCGACACATTATGCGATTGCGATTAAGTATGATGACGGGAATATGGATGCACCAATCGTTGTGGCCAAAGGTGTAGATTTTATCGCACAAAAAATTAAAATGATTGCGAAAGAACATGATATCGTAACTGTTGAAAATCGACCGCTTGCAAGAGCGCTTTATGATCAAGTGGAAGTCGATGAAGCAGTGCCTGAAGAGTTTTTTAAAGCAATTGCTGAAATACTTGCTTACGTATATCGAATACAACGCAAAATTTAACGAAAAGAAAGAGGAGACGGCATGCAATATAGAGATATCGGAATTTTAGCAGCGGTCATTATGATCATTGCGATGCTTGTAATTCCATTACCTCCGTGGCTCTTAAGCTTTCTCATCATCATTAATATTACAATTGCTTTAATGGTCTTGTTAACGTCCATGAATATGAAAGAAGCGTTACAATTCTCGATTTTTCCAACTTTATTATTATTGATGACTGTATTTAGATTAGGATTAAATATTTCAACGACACGTGCAATTTTAAGTGAAGCCGATGCTGGTGGCGTTGTTGACACATTTGGTTCATTCGTTACGGGTGGAAATATTGTCGTTGGTCTTGTGATTTTCGCAATCCTCGTCATTATCCAGTTCCTCGTTATTACAAAAGGGGCAGAGCGTGTATCTGAAGTAGCTGCACGTTTTACGCTTGATGCGATGCCCGGGAAACAAATGAGTATCGATGCGGACTTGAATGCGGGAATGATTTCCGAGATGGATGCCCGAACGCGTCGTGAAAAAGTCAGTAATGAAGCAGACTTTTACGGGGCGATGGACGGGGCAACGAAGTTTGTTAAAGGAGATGCGATAGCGGGAATTATTATCGTAATCATTAACTTAATCGTCGGAATGATTGTTGGGATTGTTCAAATGGATCTTGCATTTGGCGAAGCAGCGATGCTGTTCTCAAGATTAACGGTAGGGGATGGAATTGTTACGCAAATTCCAGCTTTATTAATTTCGACTGCGACAGGTATTGTTGTGACACGTGCTGCATCAGAAGGAAATCTTGGTGCTGACATTACGAACCAATTACTGGGTCAGCCAAAATTATTATACGTTGCAGCTGTGACATTATTTTTACTCGGTGTCTTTACGCCAATACATATTATGCTGACGCTACCAATTGCTGCAGCACTTGCATTTGGGGCTTATATGATGTCACGTAAAGAAGAGGAAGACCCTGAAGAATTGCTTGAAATGGAAGAAGAAGAGGAAACAGATGAGCTGAAAAGTCCTGAGAATATCGTCAACTTGTTGAATATTGATCCGATTGAATTTGAATTCGGTTATGGATTAATACCGCTTGTTGATGCGACGCAAGGTGGAGATTTATTGGACCGCGTAGTGATGATCAGACGTCAACTTGCTGTGGAATTGGGACTTGTTATTCCAGTTGTACGCATTCGGGATAATATTCAATTACAACCGAATGAGTACCGCATTAAAATTAAAGGGAATGAACTCGCAAAAGGCGAATTATTATTAGATCACTACTTAGCAATGAGTCCAGGTGGCGAAGATTCAATTGAAGGAATTGAAACGATTGAACCGTCATTTGGTTTGCCAGCGAAATGGATTACAGAAGCGGTGAAAGAAGATGCTGAAATTCAAGGGTATACGGTTGTAGACCCACCAAGTGTCGTTTCAACGCATTTAACAGAAGTAATTCGCGCGAATGCAGCAGACCTTTTAGGACGTCAAGAAACGAAACAATTAATCGATCACGTCCAAGAGACATACCCAATTCTTGTAGAAGAATTAACGCCGACACCGTTATCGATTGGCGAAATTCAAAAAGTATTGTCTAAATTATTAATGGAACAAGTATCCATTCGTAATTTACCGATTATCTTTGAAACACTAGCAGATTATTCGAAGTATACATCAGATGTCGATGTGCTTGGGGAATATGTGAGACAAGCACTTGCAAGACAAATTACGACACAGTATGCAGGTGAAGCTGGGGCTTTAAAAGTCTTAACGGTATCAGGGAAAGTGGAAAAAGCGATTGCCGATAGTATCGAACAAACGGAACAAGGAAATTATTTATCATTAGATCCTTCCGTTTCTCAGCAAATTTTAGAATCGATTGCTGGAGAAATTGAAAGAGTCGCGTTAATGAATCAATCGCCTGTAATCTTGTCATCACCTGCGATTCGCATGTATATGAGACAAATTACGGAGCGTTATTTCCCGCAAATTCCAATCCTTTCCTACAATGAATTAGAACCTTCAGTAGAAGTACAAAGTGTAGGGGTGGTGAATATCGCATGAACATGAAAAAATATACGGCGGATACAATGGTCGAAGCGATGCAAAAAGTTCGCGCAGATTTTGGCGATCATGCGATTATTTTAAGTTCCAACGTTGTAGAGTCGAAAGGTTTTTTAGGATTATTTAAAAAGAAAAGTGTTGAAGTTGTTGCAGGCTATGATACACCGAAACAACCGTCAACCCGCTTAAATACACGTGAATCATTACAAGCTGATGAAACAAGTGAAACGACAAAACAGCTGAAAAATGAAATGGCTGAGATGAAAAAACTATTGGAAAGTATGAAATATGCACCACCAGTAGAATTAAGTCAGTTTCCCGATGAATTACAAACGATGTTACGTTATTTGAAGAAACAAGGAATTGCCGATGAAGTCATTACTGAAATCGGCAATTCAATGTTTACTTATATGAAAGAAACGAAACAAGATTTAACGATTGATATGCAGCTTGAACATGTGAAAACATTTTTTAAGGAGCAAATTGAAGCTTTTCCTTTCGGTGGGATTTCATTTGAAAAGAAGTATATTAATGTGCTTGGACCTACGGGAGTTGGAAAAACGACAACAATTGCCAAAATTGCAGCCCGTACTTTACTCGAAAAGAAAAAGAAAGTCGGTTTTATTACGACGGATACGTATCGAATCGCTGCAATTGAACAATTGCGTACATATGCAAACTTGCTGCAAGCACCTGTTGAAGTCGTTTATAGTCCAAGCGATTTTAAAGCCGCAATCGATAAATTTGCCCATTTGGATTATGTATTTATCGATACAGCGGGACGCAATTATAAGGAATCCAAATTCGTTGAGGATTTAAAAGAGATTGTTGATTTCACTTTAGATATGGAAACTTTTCTTGTTTTATCGATGACATCGAAGGAAGAAGATATGCGTGTGATTATCGAGCAATTTAAAGCGTTCCAAATTGAAAAGTTCATTTTTACCAAAATGGATGAAACTAATTCAATTGGCTCGTTATTTAATTTAATGAACGAGTATCACTCTGGTGTCGCTTATTATACGAACGGACAAGAAGTGCCTGAAGATTTAGAAGAAGCAACAGTAGGAAATGTCATCGATTTATTATTGGAGGATTTATCCGATGCGCGATCAAGCTGAAATTTTACGTCAGAAAATGTTGGCTGCTGATGGGGCATTGGCAAGATCGATTGCCGTTGTGAGTGGGAAAGGCGGCGTCGGTAAATCAAATTTTTCAACGAATTTTGCATACGCATTAATTGCAAAGAAGAAAAAAGTGGTCATTGTTGATATGGATATTGGGATGGGAAATATTCATATACTACTTGGTCAAACGCCTAAATACAATTTAATGGATTATTTAGTCGGTAAAGAGGGAATAGAAGCTACAATCAATGAGACGAACGAAGGCTTACATTTTATCTCTGGTGGTTCAGGTTTAGACCAAGTTGTTGAATGGTCAGATAGTATGTTTGAAAACTTGATCCATGCTTTCGAATATTTACAAAAAAATTATGATTTCATTTTATTTGATATGGGTGCTGGGGCTACTGAAAAGTCGATTGAACTAATTATGGCGATTGATGAAGTCATTGTTATTTCAACGACAGAGCCTACATCGATTACAGATGCTTATTCAATGATGAAATTTATCGTCATGAAAGATCCGGAAACGACATTCTATTTAGTCAGCAATCGAGTGCCGAAAAAGCAAGACGGTGATGAATCTGTTTTACGTTTACAATTTGCAATGAAAAAATTTTTGCAAAAAGAAACGAAAATATTAGGTTATTTACCTGAAGATGCTGCTGTTCAAAAAGCTGTCATTGCACAACGACCTTATTTTTTAGTTTATCCGAATGCTGCAATCTCGAAAAAGCTATCATTGATGACAGAAGTTTTCACGAGTGTTAACGCTGAACAAAATGAACAACAAGCGTCAAACTTCATTAAAAAATTGAAAAATATATTTGTGAGGGGGCGTGAGTAAATGGCTTCAATCAGAAAGAAGAAAGCATTGGTTGTCGATGACTCTGCATTTATGCGTAAACTTATCGCAGATTTCTTAAATGATCATCCAGAAATTGAAGTTGTTGGCACTGCAAGAAACGGTCAAGATGCACTGGATAAATTAACAACTTTAAAACCTGATGTCATTACATTGGATGTAGAGATGCCCGTTATGGATGGACTTGAAGCGTTAAAAGAGATTATGCGTATTAGGCCGACACCTGTTGTGATGTTATCGAGTACGACTAAAAAAGGCGCTGAAAATACAGTCATTGCGATGGCTTCTGGTGCGGTGGATTTTGTCGCAAAGCCAGGCGGTGCTATTTCTTTAAATTTAAACACGATTAAAGATGAAATTATAGATAAAGTTGTCGCAGCAGCTTCAGTGCAAATGACAAAATTAAAACAAGTCCCGTTAAGACAAACAGAACCTAGAAGAGAAAGTCCAACAACGCAACTTAGAAAGCCGGTCACACCTGCTAGGAAAACAATTGCTGAAACGGAGTCGAAACCATTTGTGAGAAATCATGCGAATAAAAAATTTTCAGCAGGTGGGAAAAAAGTACTTGCAATCGGTACTTCTACAGGTGGACCACGTGCTTTACAAGAAGTATTGGTAAGTTTACCTAAAAATATTGCTGCACCGATCGTCATTGTGCAGCATATGCCAGCAGGTTTTACGAAGTCTTTGGCAGATCGGTTAAATAATTTATGTAATATTGCTGTAAAAGAAGTTGCCAATGGTGATGTGCTTGAAGATGGTGTTGCTTATATCGCACCTGGTGGAATGCATTTTGCAGTGCGCAAAATGGGTGCAGCACTCGTTGCCCAAGTAGATGATAAAGAAGCGCCGCGTATGGGTCATCGTCCATCTGTGAATGTGTTATTCGAATCTTTAGCAACAATTTCTGGCATAAAATGTTTAGCAGTTATTATGACAGGTATGGGAAATGACGGGATGGAAGGCACGACAAAGTTAAAAGCAAGTCTTGAGACGATTGTCATCGCTGAATCCCAAGAAACAAGTGTTGTATACGGCATGCCAAGAGCAATTGTCGACGCAAAGCTCGCAGATGATGTGGTGAGGTTAGAAAATATTGCTATGGCAATTACAGAGATTCTTTAAGTGAAAAAAGGGGGCGGAATGATGGATACAAATCAATATTTAGAAATGTTTTTGGATGAGAGTAGAGAACATCTACAAGCTTGTAATAAATATTTACTTGAACTTGAGAATAGCCCAGAAGATTTAACGATTGTCAATGAAATATTCCGTGCGGCACATACATTAAAAGGAATGTCCGCAACAATGGGATATGAGGATATTGCCGATTTAACGCATATTATGGAAAACGTTCTCGATGCGATTCGTCATGAAAAACTAAAAGTAACGGCTGAAATGTTAGACGTTGTATTTGAAGCAGTTAGTTATTTAGACGAAATGGTAGAAGATATTGAATCCGGCGGAGACGGAAAGAAAGATGTTACGGCAATTGTTGCACAATTAAATCGTATTGAAGCTGGAGAACCGATTGACGCATCAAATGATGAAGTCGCTGCGACAATTACAGAAGACGCTGTGGTGACAAATGGTCTTCATTATGATGATTTTGAAATGACAGTCATTAGTCAATCATTGGCGCAGAACTTTAATGCATTTGAAATTAAAGTAACATTACGCGAAGATTGTGTGTTAAAAGCAGCGCGCGTCTTTATGGTATTTGAAATTTTGGAAAACGCAGGAGATGTCATTAAATCCGTTCCTACCGTTGAAAAATTAGAAGAAGAAGCTTTTGAACAAGAGTTTACGGTCGTTTTAATTACAGAAGAAGAAGAGGATGTTATTAAAACGAAAGTTTCTAAAGTATCTGAAGTAGAATCGGTAGAAGTTACTGCAATTTCCGAGGAAACTTTAAAAGAAGAAAAACGTTCGCAAGAAGAGCAAATTGTTCAAGAAGCCAAAGAAGCTCAACAGGCTCAACAAGTACAAAAGAAAGAAACACCTGAAAAAAATGCCAAAGAAGCGAAGCGAAGCCGTCCAGCACAAGCGCAAACAGCGAATCGAACAATTCGTGTAAATATTGAAAGACTCGATATTTTAATGAACTTATTCGAAGAGTTAATGATTGACCGTGGACGTTTGCAATCGATCTCAACAGAAATGCATCATCCTGAATTAACAGAAACTGTAGAACGAATTACAAGAGTTTCTGGTGATTTACAAAGTATCATTTTAAATATGCGTATGATTCCTGTTGAAACAGTCTTCAACCGTTTCCCAACGATGGTTAGACAATTAGTGAGAGAATTAAATAAGAAAGTAGATTTACAAATTATTGGTGCTGAAACAGAATTAGACCGTACAGTCATCGATGAAATTGGAGATCCACTTGTTCACTTAATTCGAAATGCGCTAGACCATGGAATTGAAATGCCAGAAGAACGTTTGGCGAAAGGAAAGCCTGAAGTTGGTACAGTAAAATTAAGTGCTTATCATTCAGGAAACCATGTCTTTATTGAATTAGAAGATGACGGTGCGGGTGTGAACCGCGAAAGAGTATTGAAAAAAGCGATTGCGAATGGACTTGTTACGGAAGAAGATTCGGAATCATTAACAGATAAACAAGTTGCTGAATTTATTTTAGCGTCTGGTTTTTCAACTGCAGAAACAATTTCTGACGTATCGGGTCGCGGTGTCGGACTGGACGTTGTGCGCACAACAATTGAATCTTTAGGCGGACATATTTCGATTGAATCGAAAGAAGGAGAAGGTTCATTATTCCAAGTTCAATTGCCATTAACATTGTCGATTATTTCGGTAATGCTTGTTGAACTAGAGAAAGAAGTTTATGCAGTGCCTTTATCATCTATTATTGAAACAGCTATCGTCCATACTTCGGAAATTATGAATGCACACTCACAACGTGTGATTGATTTTAGAGGCAATATTATTCCGTTATTGGATTTAAAGGAAATCTTTGAATTACAAGAAGCACAAACAGAGCAAAATGATGAATATCAATCTGTTGTCATTGTACGTAAAGGCGATAAATTAGCTGGACTAATTGTCGATTCCTTTATCGGTCAACAAGAAATTGTGTTAAAAGGACTGGGTAACTACTTAACAAGTGTCTTTGCAATTTCTGGTGCGACGATTTTAGGAGATGGGCAAGTTGCACTTATTGTTGATTGTAATGCGCTGATTAAATAAAAGGAGTGATTGGAATTGACTGAAACTGTTCAGCAAGATATTAAAAAAGTCATTGTATTTGAACTATCGAATAAAGAATATGCGATTGAAATCGATGTCGTTCAAGGAATTGAACGTGTTATGGCAATTACAAGGGTTCCACGTACACCTTCTTATGTAAAAGGCGTTATCAACTTAAGAGGAGTCGTTACACCTGTCATTGATTTACGTGAACGTTTTGAACTTGAGAAAAAGGAATTGGATGACAATACACGTGTCATTATTGTTTCACTTGAAAGTTATGACGTTGGTTTAATTGTAGATACAGCAAATGATATTGTCGATGTGCCAACGAGATCGATTGAGTCGCAACCGGAAGTAGTCGGTTCAGTCGCTTCTGATTTCATCGCAGGGATTGCCAAAGTCGATCAAAGACTCTTAGTCATGCTTGAGTTGGCGAGAGTGTTAGAGCCAATCGGGCGAGTTGAAGCGCCATGAGTCCAGATTTTCAAATTACGGACTTCCATTTAGACGTTTTAAAAGAAATTGGAAATATCGGTGCGGCACATGCGGCGACATCTCTTTCGCAATTATTAAATCGAAAAGTAGATATGTATGTGCCTAGTGTGAAATTAGTAACATTCGATGAAATGTTTGAACTTGCAGGCGGTGCGGAGGAACATGTTGCATCAATTTTCCTTCGCATTCAAGGCGATGTAACAGGAAGTATGTTTTTTATGTTATCGATTGAAAGCGCCAATCATTTTATTCAGTTATTAACGGGAGATGAAGCCTTCGATTTTCATCAACCGCCCGTGTCTGAAATAGGTGCTTCATCGATGCAGGAACTTGGCAATATTTTATCAGGTTCTTATTTATCGGCATTATCTGATTTTACAAGCTTAAATATTCAACCAACGGTCCCATCATTAGGTGTGGATATGGTTGGCGCGATTATTAGTTATGGTTTAATTGAGATTTCCCAATACAGTGACGAAGTGATCGTAATCGATACAGAAATCAGAGAAAATGATAATCCGGATACAAAAGCGATTAAAGGAAACTTCTTTTTACTGCCGGACCCTGATTCTTATATGACGATATTTCGTTCGTTAGGCGTGTTGTAATATGATTGCGAGAAATGAAGTTGTACGGGTAGGGATCTCCGATATGAATATTGTAAAAGCAGGAAAGACAATTAGAACGTCGGGGCTCGGTTCTTGTGTAGGGATTGTACTTTATGATGAGTTTAAAAAGATTGGGGGAATGGTACATATTATGTTGCCAGACTCCAGTCTTGATCGCTCAAAAAAGATTAATGAAGCAAAATATGCGGATACGGGTATTTATACATTAATGGAAATATTAAAAGCTGAAGGTGTACGTCCGATGAGTTTAAAAGCAAAAATTGCTGGAGGTGCACAAATGTTTCAATTTGGTTCAAGCGACACATTAAGGATTGGTCCTAGAAATGTAGAAGCGGTCAAAAGTGAATTGAAACGTTTGTCAATTCCGCTTATTGCAGAGCAAACGGGTGGCTCTAAAGGAAGAACGATTGAGTTTGATCCGGTAACGGCAAAACTATCCATTCGTTCGGTCAATGAAGAGCCAATCGAAATCTAATCGGATTGTTTTATGAAGACGTATCATTCATAGATATGAAATAAACAATTACTTATGGGAGTTTACGGAAAGTGAGGGATTCGATGTCAAAACGGGATCAGGTCAAGGAAGCTGAATATTGGGAACGATGGATGCTAAACCGTGATCCAGATGCGGGGAACTTACTTGTCGAAAAATATACACCTCTCGTTACCTATCATGTACAAAGGATAAGTGCTAATCTCCCTAAAAATGTTTCACGAGACGATATTATGAGTCTTGGTTTACAAGGTTTATTCGATGCATTGACGAAATTTGAACCGTCAAGAGATTTAAAATTCGACACGTATGCTTCCTTTCGAATTCGCGGTACGATTATAGACGGCTTACGAAAAGAAGACTGGTTATCACGTTCATCTAGAGAACGAACGAAAAAGCTTCAACAAAAAATTGAAGAATTAGAGCAGCAACATATGCGACATGTCACGCCCGAAGAAGTTGCTGAGCAGCTCGATGTTACGGTGGATGAAGTGTATGAAACAATGCATGCCCAATATTTTTCGAATGTACTTTCACTTGATGAAAAAATTCAAGACGATGATAATGAAGACCAACCATTTACAATTAGAGATGATCGTGAAAGAACGCCTGAAGAAGATTTTATGATGAATGAATTATTAACCGATTTAGCAGTTAAAATTAAAGATTTGAATGAGAATGAACAACTTGTCTTAAGTTTGTTTTATACAGAAGAATTAACATTAACTGAAATCGGTGAAATTCTTAGTTTATCAACATCGCGCATTTCACAAATACATTCTCGTGCATTGTTTAAGTTGAAAAAACTTCTAGCACCAGAAGTCATTAACGGAGGGATTTTATGAGTTTGAAAAGTATTGAACTACAAATCGCAATTCCGAAAACTTTTGATGCGGGGAAACTTGCAGAGCAAAAACAACAACGTATTCAAGTGATGCAAGAACACGCAAATATGCAAACTGAAAAACAAGCCGAAAAAGACAAAGAAACGGTTTTGGAAACAGAACATTTCGAGAAAATTAAAGAAGAGCAAGAACGTGAGAACGAGCAGCGAGAAAAACAGCAAAAGAAAGAAGAAGAAGCGCGTAACGAGGAAGGAAAAAAGAACGCAAAACATCCGTATAAAGGGTCTTTTGTCGACTTTAGTGGATAAATAAATGACAACGATTTTTTTAGTAGTATTGTTTATTACCCAAGTCATTAGCTTCTATTTCATTGCGTTACTTTATATGAAAATATCAAAGTTTGATGACTTGGAAAAAAAACAAAATAAATTAATGAGTGAAATGGACGATGCGCTCGCCGTTTATTTAGCTGAAATAAAAGATGAAAATGAGCAATTCATCGAAGAATTAAAAGCTCAAATGGCAGAAGAAAATAAAGTTATGCCAAAAGCTAAAGCGAGTGTCACCACTATTCCGCAAGATATAGTGGAAGAAGAGCAAGCACCTGTTGTGCCGATGCCGCAATATACAATGCGCCATCATGCAAGACAGTCTTATGAGGCAGTCAAAAAGAAAACAGTTGAAGAAACACCAGTTGAAATGGATGATCGTACACGCGCAATTCAAATGTCAGTTGAAGGTTATTCAGTTGAAGAAATCGCAAAGAAACTTGGCAAAGGAAAAACTGAGATCGAACTTATTTTAAAGTTTAAATGATTAATGAACGGCCATTGTCAATTTTTCTGTGAAATAAATAGGTATGAGTTGCAAATGGAAAGTCAGTATGTTATATTATCAAATGGTATTACTACACACGTACAATGACTTTAAAATGGTGCCGAAAGGTCGTTTTATCGGATGATTTGTACGGAGGGATAATAAACCAAAATAGGAGGAATTTACAATGGCAGTAGTTTCAATGAAACAATTACTAGAAGCAGGTGTTCATTTCGGACACCAAACACGTCGCTGGAACCCAAAAATGAAAAAATACATTTTTGTTGAGCGTAACGGAATTTACATCATCGATCTTCAAAAGACGGTGAAATTACTTGAAGAAGCATATGATTTCATGCGTCAAGTTGGACAAGATGGTGGAAAAGTTCTTTTCGTTGGTACGAAAAAACAAGCACAAGATGCTATTAAAGAAGAAGCAGAACGTTCAGGAATGTACTACATTAACCAACGTTGGTTAGGTGGAACACTTACAAACTTCGCGACAATCCAAAAAAGCGTTAACCGCATGAAGAAAATCGAGAAGATGGAAGAAGACGGTACATTTGAAGTACTTCCGAAAAAAGAAGTAGTTCAATTAAATAAAGAACATGAAAGACTTGAAAAATTCCTTGGTGGAATCCGTGATATGAAATCACTTCCAGACGTAATGTTTGTTGTTGACCCACGCAAAGAGCGTATCGCTGTTGCGGAAGCAATCAAACTAAACATTCCAATCGTTGGAATCGTTGATACGAACTGTGATCCGGACGAAATCGATTACGTTATTCCTGCGAATGACGATGCGATCCGTGCGGTACGTCTATTAACTGGTAAAATGGCGGATGCTTTAATCGAATCTAGACAAGGTGAAGACGAAGCTCCTGCTGAAGAAGTTGTAGAAGAAACAGTATCAGCTGAGTAATAAAAACGTAACACTTTCAAAAGACGATAAGCGGTCAGCCCTTATCGTCTTTTTTAGAATTGATGACACATATTGGAGGAATGGAAAAAATGACAAAGATTACAGCACAAATGGTTAAAGAATTACGTGAAAAAACAGGCGCAGGTATGATGGACTGTAAAAAAGCACTTACAGAAGTAAACGGTGATATGGATGCAGCTGTTGACTTCCTACGTGAAAAAGGTTTATCAAGCGCTGAGAAGAAAGCAGACCGCATCGCAGCTGAAGGTTCTGCATACATTCATGTTGATGGAAACGAAGCAGTTCTTGTTGAAGTAAACGCAGAAACAGATTTCGTTGCGAAAAACGAAGGTTTCCAAACACTTGTTAAAGAACTTGCAGAGCATTTACTAGCAACTAAACCAGCAACAATCGAAGAAGCACATGATTCAAAATTAGAAAACGGTCATACTGTAGCTGAACATATTTCAAACGCAGTAGCGAAAATCGGTGAGAAAATCACTTTACGTCGTTTCGAAATCCGTACGAAAACAGACGCTGATGCATTCGGTCCTTACCTTCATATGGGTGGAACAATCGGTGTTCTTGTAACTTTAGAAGGTACAACTGACGAGCAAGCAGCAAAAGACGTTGCAATGCATATCGCAGCTATGAACCCGAAATACATTTCACGCGACGAAGTACCAGCTGATGAAGTTGAGCGCGAGAAAAAAGTTCTTACTGAGCAAGCATTAAACGAAGGTAAACCAGAAAACATCGTTGCGAAAATGGTTGAAGGCCGTATCGGTAAATTCTTCGAAGAAATCTGTGTACTTGACCAACCATTCGTTAAAGACTCAGATCAAAAAGTTTCGGCTTTCGTTAAATCAACAGGCGGAACTTTAAAAGACTTCGTTCGCTACACTGTTGGTGAAGGAATCGAAAAACGCGAAGAAAACTTCGCAGACGAAGTACTAAGCCAAGTAAAAGGTAACTAATTATCTAAAAGTGAAAAGCGCCGTTCAGGCTCGGCAGGCGTTGGAGGTCTTTTTCAAAAGGTGTGCACTTTCACCTTTTGAAAAAGACTGAAACGACCCGAGAGGCTGGCGCTTGTAACTGGATATCATTAAAAGCTGAAAGCGGCGTTTAGCTCCGACAGGCATAAGTCGGTTTAGCGTCGTGGCGCACTTTGCCACATAGCTAAACTGCTTATGACCCGAGGAGCTGCCGCTTGAAGCTGGATATAATAAAAGCTGAAAGCGGCGTTTAGCTTCGACAGCATAAACGAAGCAAACAAGCTTTAAATTGCAATAAACACCAATATCGGAGAATATTGCATAATAAGTACGAAAAATAAAACGGGGGGCGACTGGAAAGCTTTTGAAAAAACTTTCCAGGCAGCCCCTATTTTTCGAGAAATCTGAACTAATAGGAGGGCTACATGAGCATGCCGAAATATAAACGAATTGTGTTGAAATTAAGTGGTGAAGCACTTGCTGGAGAACAAGGCTTTGGACTATCCCCAGAAATTATTAAAAATGTTGCTGAACAAGTAAAAGAAGTTGCTGATTTAGGCGTTGAAGTTGCCGTTGTCGTCGGTGGTGGAAATATTTGGAGAGGTAAAGTTGGCAGTGAGATGGGGATGGACCGTGCAACAGCAGACTATATGGGAATGCTCGCAACTGTTATGAATTCACTAGCCCTTCAAGATTCGCTCGAGAACCTTGGAGTTGAAAGTCGCGTTTCCACATCAATTGAAATGAGACAAGTGGCAGAACCATACATACGCCGAAAAGCAATTCGTCACCTTGAGAAAAAGCGTGTTGTGATTTTTGCAGCTGGAACAGGTAACCCTTATTTCTCTACAGATACAACAGCAGCACTACGAGCAGCTGAAATCGAAGCGGATGTCATTTTAATGGCGAAAAACAATGTTGACGGTGTTTATTCAGCAGATCCAATGGTTGATAAAGATGCTGTGAAATATTCTGAGCTATCTTATTTAGATGTCATTAGCCAAGGATTAGAGGTCATGGATTCCACTGCTTCGACGTTATGCATGGACAATGATATCCCACTTGTTGTATTCTCAATTATGGAGAGTGGAAACATTAAGAAAGCCGTACTCGGTGAAGATATCGGGACGGTCGTTAGGAGGAATAAATAATGGCTAACGCAGTAATGGACACAGCGAAACAAAAGATGGAAAACACAATTGGTGCTTACACGAGAAGTTTATCTTCAATTCGTGCAGGACGTGCAAATGCATCACTTTTAGACCGTATTACAGTTGAATACTACGGTGCACCAACGCCAATTAATCAAATGGCTGGAATTTCGGTTCCAGAACCAAGACTTCTTGCGATTCAACCGTATGATAAAACAATCATTGGAGATATCGAAAAAGCTATCTTGAAATCAGATTTAGGGATCACACCATCAAATGATGGATCACTAATTCGTCTTGCGATTCCTGCATTAACGGAAGAGCGTAGAAAAGACATCGTTAAAACGGTTAAAAAAGAAGCAGAAGATGCAAAAGTTGCAATTCGTAACGTGCGCCGTGATGCAAACGATGAATTTAAAAAGCTTGAAAAAAGCGCTGAAATTACAGAAGATGAATTACACCGCTACGGCGATGATATTCAAAAACTGACGGATGATTACATTAAACAAATCGATGATATCGCAAAAGATAAAGAAAATGAAATCATGGAGATTTGATGAAAGAACTTTTTAAATTCCAAGACGTCCTAATGTCAGGGCGTCTTTTTCTTATTCAATATTAATGGTATAATAGAAAGTAAATTGCCGTAACTAAACACGTAATTATAATTGCTCTCGAAAAGTTGTAGAGTGGAGGAACAAAAATGCTAAATAAGCTTATGCGAAAGAAAAATATATTGTCTGAAGGATCGATTGCGGATCAAATTGCAAATGTCAAAAGCAGACAAATCCCTGCTCATGTAGCAATTATTATGGATGGCAATGGTAGATGGGCGAAGAAACGCAATTTACCAAGAGTTGCAGGTCATCATGAAGGCATGAAAACGGTCCGGAAAATCGCTAAAATTTCCAATGAAATTGGGGTTAAAGTACTGACATTATATGCTTTTTCCACTGAAAATTGGAAGCGACCTAAATTGGAAGTCGATTTTCTAATGCGCTTACCTGGTGAGTTTTTAAATACTTATTTAGGTGAACTCATTGAAGAAAATGTTCGTGTAGAAATGATAGGGGATTTAAGTTTACTGCCTGATCATACGAAAAAAGCAATCGAGCAAGCAATTAGAAAAACGAAAGACAATGATGGGATGATTTTAAACTTTGCAATGAATTATGGCAGTAGAGCTGAAATGATTCGTTGCACACAAGAACTAGCGAAGATGGCTGCGAGCGGGGAGATTAAGTGGGAAGATATCGATGAAGATATGATTAATTCTTATTTAATGACTGCAGATTTACCCGAGCCTGATTTATTAATTCGGACGAGTGGCGAAATCAGATTATCTAATTTTATGTTATGGCAACTTGCTTATGCAGAATTTTCATTTACGGACGTGTTATGGCCGGATTTCGACGAAGCCTGCTTATTAAGTGAAGTAGAAGAATTTCAATCACGTAGTAGAAGATTTGGAAGTGTGGAAGGGGAAGAACCAGTTTGAAGCAAAGAATTATTACCGCTGTCATAGCGGCCGCTTTTTTCATTCCACTTGTCATTATCGGAAGTTGGCCATTTACGCTTACTGTTTATTTATTGGCGTCAATTGGACTATTTGAATTGCTTAGAATGAGAGGGCTTCATTTATTTTCGGTGCCTGGGATTTTGACATGGATTGCATTGGCGATTTTATTATTGCCAACAGAACTTAGTGCGTCATTGGAAAATACGCTCGGCTATACAAAAGTGGAAATTACATTTGCAGTCGTATTATTGCTGCTTATTTATACGGTCATTGTAAAAAATCGTTACACATTTGATCATGCCTCATTTTCAATTTTTGGTGCATTGTATGTAGGAATTGGTTTTTATTATTTAATTGAAACGAGACTTGCGGGTATTGAGTATGTGATTTATGCGTTGCTCGTCATTTGGATGACAGATACGGGTGCTTATTTTGTTGGGCGTAAAATTGGTAAAAGAAAATTATGGCCCGAGATTTCACCGAATAAAACGATTGAAGGATTTTTCGGTGGTATTGTATCAGCTGTTATTTTTGCGTGTTTATTTCAAATGATTTATCCGATTACTTCTTCTTATATGGTGTTAATCGGCGTAACAATTGTCGCATCCATTATTGGACAACTTGGTGATTTAGTGGAATCTGCATTGAAACGACATTATGATGTAAAAGATTCCGGTACGATTTTACCGGGACATGGCGGTATTTTAGACCGTTTTGACAGTTTATTATTCGTATTACCATTACTGCATTTTTTACATTTTGTTGTTTAAAGAAAGGATAAAACGATGAAAAAGAAAATTAGTTTATTGGGCGCGACAGGTTCTATTGGCGTGCAAACTTTAGATATACTTAAACGAAACCCAGAAGTTTTTGAACTCGTATCATTTTCAGCTGGGCGAAATATTCAACAAGTTGAAGAAATCGTACAAACATTTCAACCGAAGCTTGTGTCTGTCATTCTTAAAGAAGACGCAGAAAAATTACAAGTTGCATTTCCAAACACGAAATTCGTTTTTGGTGCAGAAGGTTTAAAAGCTGTCGCAAGCCATGAAGACGCGGAAGTTTTAGTGAATGCGGTGATTGGGAGTGTTGGGCTTGAACCAACGCTAGAAGCGATCCGCCGCGGCATGACGATTGCGATTGCGAACAAAGAAACACTTGTAGCAGCTGGAGAAATTGTGATGGCGGAAGCGAAAAAATATAATGCACCGATTTTACCAGTAGACAGTGAACATTCGGCTTTATTCCAGTCGTTAAATGGTGAAAATCCAAAAGAAATTTCGAAGTTAATTTTAACGGCTTCAGGTGGAAGTTTTAGACATTTAACGCGTGATGATTTAGCTGATGTAACAGTTGAACAAGCACTAGCTCATCCAAACTGGTCAATGGGGAATAAATTGACAATCGATTCGGCAACGATGATGAATAAAGGGCTTGAAGTGATTGAAGCACATCATCTGTTTAATATGCCTTATGATCAAATCGATGTGTTATTGCATAAGGAAAGTATTATTCATTCGATGGTTGAATTCCATGATACGAGTGTGATGGCGCAATTAGGTTCACCGGATATGCGTGTGCCGATTCAGTATGCCTTGACATATCCGAATCGTATTCCGATGCAAAATGCGAATCGTCTTCGTTTGGAAGAAATTGCACAACTTCATTTTGAGAAGATGGATTTTGATCGTTTTAAAGCATTGGCACTTGCGTATGCGGCAGGAAGAGCAGGCGGTACAATGCCAACTGCGATGAATGCGGCGAATGAAGTAGCAGTTGGTTTGTTTATGGCGGGTAAAATCCCATTTTTACAAATTGATGAGCTTGTAGAAAAAGTGATGGACCAACATGAAATCATCACAAAACCAACGCTTGAAGCAATTTTAGCGGTAGACAAAGAAACGAGAATTCTTGTAGAAGCTATGGTAAAGTAAGAATTGAAAAGTGCTTTTCTGGAAAGTTAAATTTTGCGGGAAAGTATTCGAAGAAAAACAGGAAGCGTTTAGTGATTTACTAAACAGCTATGGCCAGTAAAGGTGGTTATTTATGGAGACCGTGCTTGCGTTTATCGTCGTATTCGGAACGCTTGTCTTTTTTCATGAGTTAGGACATTTTCTATTTGCGAAAAAAGCCGGGATTATGGTACGCGAGTTTGCAATCGGATTTGGTCCGAAGATTTTAGGCATTCAAAGAGGCGAAACGATTTATACAATTCGATTATTACCGCTTGGCGGATATGTTCGTATGGCGGGAGAAGATTTTGATAAAGTAGAATTACAACCAGGTTACCGTGTTGGCTTATATGTCAATGCTGCAGGTGAAGTGGAGAAATTGTATTTAAATCAAAATGTGTCAAACCCAGATGTATTATTTTTAGAGACGGAGAAATCTGATCTAGATAAAGAGTTGTTTATTGAAGGGTATAGTGATGACGGGGAACTTGTGCGTTATCCAATTGCAAGAAATGCAGTTATTGTTGAAAAAGGACAAGAACTTTTAATTGCGCCTTATGATCGTCAGTTTGAGTCAAAGCCACTCATGAGTCGTACGATGACAATTTTTGCAGGACCTTTATTTAACTTTATTTTATCATTTTTTATTTTCTTGACAATTGGTTTAATTCAAGGTGTACCGACATATGAACCAATTATTTCTGAAGTGCAAGACAAAGGTCCGGCATTTGAAGCAGGGATGCAGGACGGCGACTTAGTTAGAGAAGTTGAAGGAAGTCCAATTACTTCATGGCAAGAATTTGCAAAGGTAGTTCAAGAGCATCCTGAAGAAGAATTATCATTTGTCGTTGAGCGTGGCGGGGAGCTTATTCCACTTCAAATTACGCCTTCTTTAATGGAAGAAGCTGGGCAAAAGTATGGGCAAGTGGGTGTCTATTATACAAGTCCGACGGAAGATAATCCGTTAAAAGCAATTGCTTACGGAGCGGAGCGAACTTGGTGGTGGATGACAGAAATTCTTAGCTTACTCGGTCAGCTAATTACAGGTAAGTTTTCAATCGATGCATTATCGGGACCGGTCGGAATCTATCAAGCGACTGGAGAAGTTGCAAAGTATGGCATTGTCAACTTAATGCATTGGGCGGCAATTTTAAGTGTAAACTTAGGGATTATGAATTTATTGCCACTACCAGCACTTGATGGTGGACGTTTATTATTCTTCTTATTTGAAGCAGTTCGTGGGAAGCCAGTCGATAAACAAAAAGAAGGTATGGTTCATTTTGTAGGAATTGTGCTTTTAATGGTTTTAATGATTGTCGTCACATGGAATGATATTCAAAGATTCTTTTTTAACTAAAGGTTTTGGAAAGCGAATTTTAAACCGGTAATGGATGATTTAAACAGCATGAACAAAAAAACGGGGAGCGCTAGAAAAAGTCTAAACTTGGACTTTTTCTAGCAGCTCCATTTCGTTTAAAAGGTGGGAAAATATATGAAACAATCACGAGCGTTTATACCGACAATGCGTGAAATCCCCGCAGATGTTGAAAAAAAATCACATCAGTTATTATTACGAGCGGGATTTTTGCGTCAACATACGAGTGGCATATATTCATATTTACCTTTTGGGTTAAAAGTGCTTAAAAAAATCGAAACAATTATTCGGGAAGAAATGGAAGCAATCGATGCTGTGGAAATGCGGAGCTCTATTTTACATAAAGAAGCGCTCGTTGAAACATTTACGACAGATGAAAAAATAGATGCGCGCCTTATCCAAGTCGAGGACCGTAAGCATCGACAATATGTGATCGGTGCACTTCATAAAGAACTGATTACATCATTGATCCAGGAAGAAGTGCATTCTTATAAACAATTACCTTTAATGCTTTATCAAATTGTGACATCGATTCAAGATGAGTTGCGCCCGCGTTTTGGCTTAATTCAAAGTCGTGAATTTGTGAAACAAGAAGCCTATTCGTTTCATGATTCAAAAGAAGACTTACAAGAAAAATATGAGCAAATGAAAGAAGCATATAGCGCTATATTCAGTAGACTTCATTTAAAGCAATTTGCTGTTTCGTATGATGCGAAAGATTTACAATATGCACATCAATTTATCGCTCCAGCAGACGATGGGGATGAGAGAATTGCTTATAGTCACATGGGAACTTATGCCGCACATATCGATGAAGCGGCGGTGAGCATTGAGTATGAAAAAACAGATGAAGCGCCGGAATTATTGGAGAAAATCCATATAGTGTTTGAAGGCGAAGCGAAAGATATTGCGAAAGAACTGAAAATCCCCGCTGAAAAATGTATGCAAACATTTCTTTATGAAGTGGACGGGGAATTAGTTGCTGTGATTAATCGATGTGATTATCAAATTAGTGAGCAGAAATTGAAAAAGGCATTGAATGCTTCTCTTGTTCAATTGGTCGAGAATTCGGCGGTCGAGGCTCTACTAGCTTGTGATGTCCATTCAATTGGTCCAATTCAATTGCCAGTTGGTCTTAAGGTCATTGCAGATTATGCTGTTTCATCGATTGTGAATGGTGTTTCTGGTGCCAATGAAAATGGTGTTTATTTTATCAATGTCAATCCAGAACGTGATTTTGCGGTGAATGAATATTTAGATTTGCGGCAAGCGTTAGAAGGAGATCCTGCACCAGACGGCATTGGGGAACTTCATTTTACAGAAGGTTTTGAAGTAGGGCGAATCGCTTCTTTAGGGACTTCTTATAGTGAAGGTGGACAAGCGAGTTATATTGATGAGAATGGTGAAAAGAAACCGTTCGTGATGGGCGTTTATGAGTTGAATTTGTCACGTATTATGGCAATCCTTGCAGAACAATACCATGATGAATCGGGGCTTAAATGGCCTAAAAATTTAGCGCCATACGATATTCATCTTGTGCCAATCGATTTAAATGATGAACATCAATTTGAGTTTGCGACGAATCTTTATCATTTGCTTCAATCGTATCGGTTTGGTGTTTTATTTGACGATCGAGTTGAACGAGCGGGTGTGAAGTTTCAAGATGCCGATTTAATCGGGTTGCCTGTTCGTATTACGATTGGCCAGAAAGCCAAAGAAGGTATTTTAGAAGTGAAGTTTCGAGATACTGGTGAGACCGTTGAATGGCAAATTGGAGAAGTGACGGAGAAATTACAAGCTTATTTTACGATGCATGAATAAAATTTGTGTTCTTTGAGGTGACGTTGTATTTGGGAAAGCCCAAAAGAAAACCAGCGACCTGTCAAGAATGCTAAATGAAATGGGGGAGTGTTCTGGAAAGTTATGGTAAAGACTTTTCAGTTAGCTTCCTTTTTTCGCTAAAAATGAAGGAGGAATCTAAATGGATGAGCAACAAGATGACAAGATGAAACTCCATCTTTTATTGCAACAAATTGAAATGACAGACGACGAGTATGTCCGTCATTTTGAAAATGCTTTATTAGAACGTGTCAGTATTCACCGGAAGTCGCGTGTTTGGCAATTTAACATACGCTTAGAAAAATTATTGCCCGTTGACGTCTATACGATATTTAGTCAACGCGTTCGGCAATCTTTTGCGTCAATTGCGACAGTGCGATTCAATATGAGTTGTCAAAACCCGGTCATTGATGAATCATTGGTCATTGGCTATTGGCCATTTATTGTTGACGAATTAAAAGAAATGTCTCCGCCGATTCGTGAGCGTTTGACGAGTCAGCAACCGACTGTGACGGGTGGGAAATTGACATTAGTTTGTATGAATGAAATGGAATTCCAAACGATGAAATCAAAGTATGCACCGCTTATTTCAGATGCATTTGAATCATTTGGTTTTCCAAGACTCGCAGTGGAGTTCCAGTTAACGGATAACTTAAGTGAAGCTGCAGAAGCCCAGAGACGCTTTTTAGAAGAGCGTCAAGCGGAAGAAGAAGCGATTGGTCGAAAAGCATTGGAAGACTTGCAGAAGCGTGAAGAAAGCCGTAAAGAACAAGGAGATATGCCGTCGGGTCCATTCCAATACGGAACACCAATTAAACATGATGAGCCGTTAATGGATATTAAAGAAATTCAAGACGAAGAACGCAGCGTTGTCATTGAAGGGTATGTATTCGATGCGGAAGTAAGAGAACTCCGTAGTGGTCGTTCACTCTTAACGATTAAAATTACCGATTACACAGATTCAATTATTGTGAAAATGTTCTCACGGAATGAAGAAGACGGAAAGTATATGGCTACGCTTAAGAAAGGTGCTTGGGTACGTGCACGTGGAGGCGTTCAAAATGATTCGTTTGTGCGTGATTTAATCATGATGGCCCAATCAATTACTGAAATCAATCCCGTCATTAGACGTGATACAGCGTCTGAAGATCGTAAACGTGTAGAACTACATGCGCATACGATGATGAGCCAAATGGATGCGGTTGTATCGGCATCTGCACTTGTTGAACAAGCAGCGAAATGGGGCCATCCTGCAGTGGCAATTACAGATCACGGGAATGTTCAAGCATTTCCAGAAGCTTATTCTGCGGGGAAGAAAAATGGCATTAAAGTATTATTCGGGATGGAAGCGAATTTAGTCGATGATGGTGTGCCGATCGCATACGGTGAAACAGAAGAGCTATTAGATGACGCAACTTATATCGTCTTTGACGTAGAGACGACAGGCTTATCGGCAGTTTATAATACGATTATTGAACTTGCCGCGGTGAAAATAAAAAACGGCGAAGTCATTGATACATTCGAAAGTTTTGCCAATCCGCATGAGCCAATTTCAGCGCTTATTACCAACTTAACGGGTATTACAGACGATATGGTAAAAGATGCACCAAATGTCGATGAAGTTGTGAAGAAGTATTATGAGTGGATCGGGGAAGGCAGTATTCTTGTTGCGCATAATGCGGCGTTTGATATGGGCTTCTTATATGAAGCTTATAAAAAAGCGGGCATCCCGAGTATTGTTTATCCGGTTATTGATACGCTTGAACTTGCACGTTTCTTACATCCGGAACTTGGGAATCACCGTTTGAATACGTTAGCCAAAAAATACAATATTGAATTGACGCAGCATCACCGTGCCATTTATGATGCGGAAGCGACAGGACATTTGTTCTTGAAATTACTAGAAGGTGCGAAAACTGAAGGCATTTCTTATTTAGCTGATTTTAATGAACATATTGGTGAAGGAGATTCCTTTAAACGGGCTAGACCATCCCATTGTACAATTATCGCAACGGATGATATCGGGATTAAAAATTTATATAAACTCGTTTCTTATTCACATATGGATTATTTTTACAGAGTTCCTCGAATTCCACGTTCATTATTAACGAAGTATCGACAAGGCTTAATTATCGGGTCGGGTTGTTCGAATGGTGAAGTGTTTGAAGGGCTTATGCAAAAAGCACCTGAAGAAGTAGAGGAAATTGCGAGGTTTTATGATTATATTGAAATTCATCCGAAGGCAGTCTATTCTCATTTAATCGATATGGAACTGATTCGTGATGAATGGAATATGGAAGATATTATGCGCAAACTCATTAAACTAGGGAAAAAAGTCGGGATTCCTGTTTGTGCAACCGGAAATGTTCATTATATCAATGAGACAGATGCGACATTTAGAGAAGTATTGGTTCGTTCACAAGGCGGGGCGAATCCTTTAAATCGTCATTCTTTACCAGCTGTACATTTTAGGACAACTAATGAGATGTTAAAAGAGTTTTCGTTTTTAGGTGAGGCGATTGCGGAAGAGATTGTCATTGATAATCCACAAAAAATTGTAGATCTTGTCGGTGAAGTGAAGCCGATTAAAGATGATTTATATACACCTGAGATTGAAGGTGCGGAAGAGGAAGTAAAAGATTTAACGTATTCAATGGCGCATAAAATTTACGGTGAGGAATTGCCGAAAGTTGTGACAGATCGTGTTGAAAAAGAATTGAAGTCGATTATTGGTCACGGATTTTCGGTAATTTACTTAATTTCACATAAATTGGTGAAAAGGTCATTGGATGACGGTTATCTTGTTGGATCACGTGGTTCGGTCGGTTCATCTCTTGTTGCAACCATGATGGAAATTACAGAAGTAAATCCATTACCGCCACATTATGTATGCCCAACTTGTAAAAAAGCCGAGTTCTTCGATGATGGTTCGGTGAGTTCGGGTTATGATTTACCGGATAAAAATTGTGCAGATTGCGATGTTCCATATAAAAAAGACGGACAAGATATCCCTTTCGAAACCTTCCTCGGATTCGAAGGAGACAAGGTACCCGACATCGATTTGAATTTCAGTGGTGATTATCAAGCGAAGGCGCATGATTATACGAAGGATTTATTTGGTGAGGATTACGTTTACCGTGCAGGGACGATTGGTACGGTGGCGGAACGAACTGCTTATGGTTATGTTCGTGGTTATATGAATGATAATGGCGTTCATTTCCGCGGTGCAGAAATTGACCGACTTGTGATTGGGTGTTCAGGCGTAAAAAGAAGTACAGGACAGCACCCTGGGGGAATTATTGTTGTGCCAGATTCGAAAGATATTTTCGACTTTACACCGATTCAATTCCCAGCTAATGACTTAAGTTCGCCGTGGAAAACAACACATTTTGATTTCCATTCAATAGAAGATAATTTATTGAAACTCGATATTTTAGGACATGATGATCCGACAATGATTAAAATGTTGGAAGATTTATCAGGCATTGATCCGCTAACGATTCCACCAGATGATGAAGGTGTTATGAAATTATTTAGTGGAACTGAATCACTTGGTGTTACACCCGAACAAATCGGATGTAAAACCGGTACATTAGGTGTTCCGGAGTTTGGAACCCGATTTGTTCGTCAAATGTTGGAAGAAACGAAACCGAAAACATTTTCCGAGCTAGTTCAAATTTCTGGACTGTCTCACGGTACGGACGTATGGCTTGGGAACGCACAAGAATTAATTAAAAATAAAACATGTGTGTTATCTGACGTAATCGGTTGTCGAGATGATATTATGGTTTATTTAATTTACCAAGGATTAAAACCAGCAACAGCTTTCAGTATTATGGAATCGGTTCGTAAAGGTCGCGGTTTATCGCCAGAATTTGAAGAAGCGATGCGTGCGGAAAATGTACCGAATTGGTATATCGAATCATGTAAAAAGATTAAATACATGTTCCCGAAAGCCCATGCTGCGGCTTATGTATTAATGGCATTAAGGATTGCATACTTTAAAGTGCATCATCCAATCCTTTATTATTCTGCATACTTTACGGTTCGTGCGGCAGATCATGATTTACTGACGATGACGAAAGGTGCGGCATCGATTCGATCGAAAATCCAGGAAATCGATGCAAAAGGATTAGAAGCATCGCCGAAAGAGAAAAACTTATTAACGGTTTTAGAAATTTCTTTAGAAATGGTCGAGCGTGGATTTACGATGGCTAAGCCTGATTTGTATAAATCAGATGCAACGACGTTTATTATTGACGGGGACCAATTAATTCCACCGTTTAATGCGATTCCTTCGCTTGGAACGAACGTCGCATTATCGATTGTAGAAGCGCGAAAAGATGGTGAGTTTTTATCTAAAGAAGATCTGCAGCAAAGAGGGCGCGTTTCAAAAACAGTGATTGAATATATGGATGACCTTGGCTGTTTAGAAGGAATGCCAGAAGCGAACCAGCTGTCATTGTTTTAGTGTTTAATCAATCAAAAATGTTTTTCAGGAAGAAACGTGAATGCTGAACACAGCCATAAAAATGGAAGAAATTATCCAGTGTGACAGCGCGTTTTTCCCGTCATTGTTGGTGCGATTGATTTGCATACAGGTTTTACCTATGATATGATTAAATCAACTTTTGTAATAAGTCTTGCGAAAAGAGTGGGATTTCCCGCTCTTTTCTGTTGTTCTAAAAGAAAATGAGCATTAAATAGGTATTAATTGTAAAAAGTGAGATCAGCACATAAGTAGTTTAAATGATGTTAAAAATAGGATGAAATGATTGGGAGGGATAAAATGACACAAGTAATAGACGTTGTCGAACAACTTGTTCAACCAATTGTCGATGATTTATCATTGGAGTTAGTTGATGTAGAGTTTGTGAAAGAAGGTAGTGATTGGTTTTTACGCGTTTATGTAGATACACCTGAGGGAAATATTGATATTGACCAATGTGCATTAGTGAGCGAGCGGTTGAGTGAAGAATTAGACCGAGTAGACCCAATCGAACAAAATTATTTTTTAGAAGTTTCTTCCCCAGGAGCTGAAAGGCCTTTAAAGAAAGAGCAAGATTTTGAAAAAGCAATTGGCGAATATGTATTTATTAAAACATATGCACCAATTGATGGGATGAAGGAATTTGAAGGCTATTTGCGTTCGTATAGTGAAGAGGGCGCAGAAGTGGAAGTACGTATTAAAACAAGAACTGTGACAGTATTAATAGACAAGAAAAAAATTGCGTTTGCACGATTAGCAATTGACTTTTCCGCGTAAAGAATAATAGGAGTGATGACTATGAGTAGCGATCTACTCGATGCGCTAACTGCTCTTGAAAAACAGAAAGGTATTTCAAGAGATGTGTTATTAGAAGCGATTGAAGCAGCACTTGTGACTGCATATAAAAGAAACTTTAACCAAGCACAAAATGTAAGGGTCGATATGAATGCTGATATCGGTTCCATGAAAGTATTGGCACGTAAAGACGTCGTTGAAGAAGTGGAAGATGAGCGTTTACAAATTTCAATCGAAGATGCACAACGCGTGAATCCAGCGTATGAAATTGGCGACATATTGGAAGAAGAAGTAACACCAAAAGATTTCGGACGTATTGCGGCACAAACTGCGAAACAAGTTGTAACACAGCGTGTACGTGAAGCAGAACGCGGTATGATTTACGATGAGTATGTTGATCGTGAAGAAGATATCGTCAACGGTATTGTAGAAAGAACGGACCCAAGAAACTTATACGTTAGCCTTGGAAAAGTGGAAGCAGTTTTACCGTTAAGCGAGCAAATTCAAGCGGAAAACTATAAGCCGCATGATCGCATTAAAGTCTTTATTACAAAAGTAGAACGTACATCACGTGGACCACAAGTATTCGTTTCAAGAACACATCCTGGATTACTTCGTCGTCTATTTGAACTTGAAGTACCTGAAATTTACGAAGGAATCGTAGAAATTAAAACGATTGCACGTGAAGCGGGCGATCGCTCAAAAATTTCTGTACACACAACACATGAAGATGTCGATCCAATTGGCTCATGTGTAGGGGCAAGAGGTGCACGTGTACAATCGATTTCGACAGAATTAAACGATGAGAAAATCGATATCGTTGAGTGGTCTGAAGATCCAGTCGTATTTGTAGCGAACGCTTTAAGTCCATCACAAGTATTAGATGTTCAAGTGAATGAAGAAGAACGTTCAACAGTTGTCGTTGTGCCGGATTATCAATTATCACTAGCAATTGGTAAACGTGGACAAAACGCAAGACTGGCTGCAAAACTAACAGGTTGGAAAATCGATATTAAGAGTGAAGAAGATGCGCGTGAATTAGGCATTTATCCTCGTGAAGTTGAAACGGAAGCACCCGTTACAGAGGAAGTATCTTATTATGATGAAGATATTTACGAGTCGGATGAAGTAACAGAAGACGAGTCCTTCGACTTATACCGAGATGAAGAGCAATAAATAGAAGGGAAGAACACATATGACGAAAATGAAAAAAGTACCTTTACGTAAATGTGCAGCGACTGGTGAAATGTACCCGAAAAAAGAAATGATTCGGATTGTCCGCTCAAAAGAAGGGGAAGTTTCCGTCGATCTTACGGGGAAGAAATCAGGCCGTGGGACGTATGTGTCAAAAACCGAGGAAGCAATTGAGCTCGCTCGTCGAAATCGTTCAATTCAAAGTCAATTAAAAGCTGAAGTACCTGAAGAAATTTATGATGAACTTCTTCATGCGGTAAGACGGGAGTCTATTAAATGAATGTATCAGAAAAAGCTTTACAATTGCTTGGACTAGCGATGAGGGCGGGGAAAATTGTAACTGGAGAAGAATTAGCAGTCCGTGAAATTCAAGGAAGAAGAGCGCATCTCGTCATTTTATCTGAAGATGCATCTTCGAATACTGCTAAGAAAATTACAGATAAATGTAAGTTTTTTAACGTTGAGTGGCATGTTTTTTGCAGTCGAGAACAATTAGGGCATGCAATCGGAAAGGAAGCACGGGTCGTTTTAGCAATCACGGACGCAGGCTTTGCCAAAAAACTCTCCGAATATCTCAACGAATACAACCGGAGGTGATCGCATGACAAAAGTGCGTGTACACGAATATGCGAGACGAGTGAAAAAAACAAGTAAAGATGTTGTTGAGGAGCTCGAAAAACTAAATATCAAAGTAACGAATCATATGTCAACATTAGAAGACAAAGATATTGAGAAGTTGGATAAAGTATATGGTGTGAAAAGTAAACCAAATACAGATAAAAAACCAGCATCTTCAAATCAAAAATCTTCTGGGCAACAAAAACGTCCAGCGGCTAAACAAGGAGATAAACCACAAGCTACAGGTGGCAATCGTCCAGCAGGAAACCAACAAAGTCGCCCGGGACAAAACCGTGGACCAGGACAGTCAGGACCAGGTCGTCGCGGCGGACGTCCACCAGCAAGAGGGATTAACCAAGGGAGAAGACGATACCGTCCAACGAACCCGGAACCGAAAGTACAAAAAGAATTACCAGAAAAAATTACTTTTTATGAATCATTATCGGTTAGTGAATTAGGACAAAAGCTAGGCCGCGAACCATCAGAAATCATTAAAAAGTTATTAATGCTTGGTGTAATGGCTACAATAAACCAAGAGCTTGATAAAGATACAATCGAGTTAATTTGTGCGGATTACGGGGTAGAGGTTGAAGAAGAAATTCGCGTAGACGTAACAGACCTTGAAGTGTACTTCGAAGAGACAGAAGGACTTGAAGAAGAACAACCATCACCTGAAAACATGGAAGAACGTCCACCAGTCATTACAATTATGGGGCATGTTGACCATGGTAAAACAACGCTTTTAGACTCGATTCGAAACACAAAAGTAACACAAGGTGAAGCAGGCGGAATTACACAACATATCGGTGCTTACCAAATCGAACATGACGGCAAAAAGCTGACATTCCTCGATACACCGGGACACGCGGCGTTCACAACAATGCGTGCGCGCGGAGCGTCAGTAACAGATATTACGATTCTTGTTGTTGCGGCAGATGATGGTGTAATGCCACAAACTGTGGAAGCAATTAGCCACGCACAAGCAGCTGAAGTACCAATTATCGTTGCAGTGAACAAAATTGATAAGCCAACTGCTAATCCAGACCGTGTTATGCAAGAATTAACAGAGCATGGCCTCGTTTCAGAAGATTGGGGCGGAGATACAATTTTCGTACCAATTTCGGCATTAACAGGCGACGGAATTGACACATTATTAGAGATGGTTCAACTTGTTTCTGAAGTTGCAGAACTAGAAGCAGATCCAACAATCCGTGCACGTGGAACAGTAATTGAAGCAGAACTTGACCGCGGTCGTGGTTCAGTTGCAACTTTACTCGTACAAAACGGAACATTGAAAGTGGGAGACCCAATCGTTGTCGGTAACACATACGGCCGTGTCCGTGCGATGATTAATGATGTTGGTCGCCGCGTTCAAGAAGCTGGACCGTCAACACCGGTTGAAATTACTGGACTAAGTGATGTGCCACAAGCTGGAGATCGTTTCGTTGTATTCGAAGACGAGAAAAAAGCGCGTCAAATTGGTGAGTCTCGTGCAGGCGATGCATTACAAGAACAACGTGATGTGAAAAACCGTGTAACGCTTGATAACTTATTTGATCAAATGAAACAAGGTGAAATGAAAGAACTAAACTTAATCGTTAAAGCTGACGTTCAAGGAACAGTTGAAGCAATGGCAGCATCTTTAATGAAAATTGAAGTTGAAGGTGTTAACGTTAAGATTATTCATACAGGCGCGGGTGCGATCAATGAATCAGATATTTCACTTGCTGCAGCATCGAACGCAATTGTTATTGGATTCAACGTTCGTCCAGATGCAAACGCGCGTCGTGCAGCGGAAGAAGAAGGCGTTGATATCCGTCAACACCGCGTTATTTATAAAGTGATTGAAGAAATCGAATCTGCAATGAAAGGTTTACTAGATCCTGAATACGAGGAAAAAGTAATCGGTCAAGCAGAAGTACGCGAAACATTCCATGTATCGAAAATCGGTACGATTGCGGGAAGTTATGTAATGGAAGGTAAAATCACACGTGACTCAGGCGTTCGTGTCATTCGAGACAATATTGTTATTTATGAAGGCGAATTAGAAGCATTAAAACGTTTCAAAGATGATGCAAAAGAAGTCGCTAAAGGTTATGAATGTGGAATCACAATCCAAAAATATAATGACATTAAAGAAGGCGACATCATCGAAGCCTTCATTATGGAAGAAATTAAACGCGTATGATTGTTCATGCGGAATGTTCGTTTTTTATTCCGATGGCCATGTCATTGAAAGAGAAGCGTTCCGTGTTGAAGCGGATGATTGACCGCACGAAAAATAGTTATAATGTGTCAATTGCTGAAATTGACCATCAAAACTTATGGCAGCGTACAACGATTGCCATCGTTGCGGTCGCATCTGCTAAAGAACCAGCTGAAAGAGAAATTAAACGGGCGATTCGCTTATTGGAATCCAATCCAGAGTGGGAAATGACCGAATACAACATTGATTATTACTAATGTGAATCGGGGTGACAAACTATGTCAAAACGTGTAAATCGCGTCGCAGAGCAAATGAAAAAAGAACTTGGTGACATTATTATTCAAAAAGTAAAAGATCCGAGAATCGGCTTTGTAACCGTTACTGATGTTGAAGTTACAGGTGATTTACAAAACGCAACAATCTTCATTTCTGTTCTTGGAAAAGAATATGAAAAAGAAGAGACGTTAAAAGGGCTGAATAAAGCAAAAGGTTTTATTCGTTCAGAGGTAGGCAGACGAATTAGACTGCGTAAAGTACCTGAAATTGAATTTGAATTCGATGAGTCCATTGAATACGGTAATAAAATTCAAACTTTACTTACACAAGTAAACCGAGAAGAAGAATAGCACTTTAGAGGAAGTCGGCGTCCATATGGGGACTTTTCGACTTCCTTTTTTTGATGAAATGGAGGGATCTTGATGCATGGAATTTTACCGCTTTGGAAAGAAAAAGGAATGACATCCCATGACTGTGTATTTAAATTAAGAAAGATTTTAGGAACAAAAAAAGTAGGACATACAGGAACTCTTGACCCAAGCGTAGAAGGTGTTTTACCGATTTGTGTGGGTCATGCGACGAGAATTGCAGAATATATTACAGATAGTGGTAAAGAGTATATTGCAGTCGTTTCGATTGGGGCATCGACAGAAACAGAAGATGCGGATGGTGAAATTGTCGAGAGTGACGATACACATAAAAGCTTTAGCCGCGAAGACATTGAATCGGCATTGAAACAATTAACTAGAGAAATTACACAAATCCCACCGATGTATTCTGCCGTGAAAGTAAATGGCAAAAGATTATATGAATATGCACGAAAAGGCATTGAAGTGGAAAGACCCACCCGTAAAGTAATGATTTATGAAATTGAACTATTAAGTGAAGAATTAACGTTTGAAGGATCTGACATTCAATTTAAAATTCGCGTCAAATGCGGAAAAGGCACGTATATCCGTACACTTGCTGTTCAAATCGGTGAATTATTAGGCTATCCTGCACATATGGCTTCACTCGTGCGTACAATGTCAGGGTCATATGTACAAGAAGAATGCTTCACATTGGCAGAACTTGAAAGCGTAAAAAGTGAGGGCAATCTCCAAACATGTTTACGTCCAGTTGAAACTGCATTAAAGGAATTTCCATTTATTGAAGTGGATGAAGAAATATATGTTAAAATAAAAAATGGACAAGTTTTGCCCGCCCATTCGGAACTTGAAATAGCGTCAAAACTTGTATTTACTAAAAATGCCCGAGCATTAGCTGTTTATATTAAACATCCGACAAAAACGGGGCTAATGAAACCGGAAAAAATGTTTCCAATTGAGGAATGAATGAGGAGGGACTCACGTGAAAATTTATGAATTAAGCTATCCCGATCATGTTTTAAAAGATCATACCGAATCTTATGCCTTAGCAATTGGTTTTTTCGATGGCTTACATAAAGGACATCAAACCGTCATTCAAAACGCGGTGAAAGAAGCGAAACGATTAGGCGTTCAATCAGCCGTAATGACGTTTAATCCGCATCCATCTCATGTGCTTGGTGGCGGGAAAAATAAAGTGGGATATATTACACCCTTTAAAGAAAAAGTAGCCATTTTAGAAGCATTAGGGGTGGAAGCACTTTTTATCGTAGAATTTGACAAAGCACTTGCTTCATTATCACCGGAACAATTTGTTGAAGTATTTATTAAACAATTAGGCGTGAAACATGTCACAGCAGGCTTTGATTATTCGTTTGGTGCGAAAGGTGCAGGCACGATGGAAGATATGGCTAATTTATCTAAAGGTGTTTACGAAACGACAGTCATTAAAAAAGTAACTGATGAAGAAGATAAAATTTCATCGACACGAATTCGTCAACTGCTTGGTGAAGGTAAAATAGAAGAAGCTGCTCAGTTGCTCGGTCGAAACTTCCGCACAATTGGCACAGTCGTACACGGAGAGAAAAATGGACGGAAACTTGGTTTTCCAACGGCAAATGTGCAACCGCCAAAAGATTCTATTTTACCGTTAAACGGTGTGTATGCAGTTCGCTTTACAGTTCAAGGTGAAACATATAACGGCGTTTGTAATGTCGGTTTAAAGCCTACGTTTGATAAGAAATATGAGCAAGCAACTGTAGAAGTGCATATTCTTGATTTTGACGAAGATATTTACGGAGAAGAAGTAACAGTTGAATGGCTGTACTTTATCAGAGAAGAGAAGAAATTCGATTCATTTGATGCGTTAATTACACAAATTGGTCAAGATAAAGCGCAAGCAGAAAAGCTTTTAAGTTAATTCCTTTACAATAAAAAAAGAGCATGTTATGATAAGTCTGTACTTCGGTATGAACCGTTTCTTGGCATATCGCATCACCAACGTATGCGAGGAGATTGGGGATATTTTGTATTAGGAGGTGAAAAGGATGGCTATTACACAAGAACGTAAACATGAGTTAATTGAAGAATTCAGAACACATGAAAACGATACTGGATCTGCAGATATTCAGATCGCTATCCTTACTGAAGAGATTAACAACTTAAACCAACATTTATCTACACACAAAAAAGACCACCACTCACGTCGTGGACTTATGAAAATGGTTGGAACACGCCGTAAACTTCTTAAGTACTTACGTACGAATGAAATCGAGCGTTACCGTGATCTTATCGCTAAACTCGGTTTACGCCGATAATAAGATGACTATTTAAAAAGCGGGCATTGCCCGCTTTTTATTTTTCTATGTTCATTTATAAAAAATAAGCTATTTCAATTACGAATATTTAGCATCATATTGCCTTATTTGGTACACTACTAATAATACATACAACAGATTTAACTTGATTCAGCAGAAGTCCTCTACTTCTATAAGTAGGGGATGAATGCCAAGTGTTGTCTTTAAAACAGGGGGAGTTCAAACTCCTTGCTGATTCAAGTTAAAGCCTCCGGCGGATGTCAGGGATTTTGAAGGGAAGCTAATTGAGCAAGCTCAATTCAAAATCCCGACTCAGATCACGCCGAGGCGTGATTTAATCTGTTGAGAAATGGAAAGGGGTTCACTCATGACAGAACAGAAAAAAGTTTACACGCTCGATTGGGCAGGTAGACAATTAGTTGTTGAAACAGGACAATTTGCAAAGCAAGCAAACGGAGCTGTTTTAGTACGTTACGGAGATACTTCTGTGCTTTCTACAGCTACAGCTTCAAAAGAGGCAAGAGGCTTAGATTTCTTCCCACTTACTGTAAACTACGAAGAACGTCTTTATGCAGCGGGAAAAATTCCTGGAGGCTTTATCAAGCGTGAAGGTCGTCCATCGGAAAAAGCAGTTTTAACGAGCCGTTTAATTGACCGCCCGATTCGTCCTTTATTCCCAGAAGGATTTAGAAATGATGTACAAGTTATTTCACTTGTGCTGTCAGTTGACAATGATAGCTCGCCGGAAATGGCAGCGATGATTGGTTCTTCATTGGCATTATCGGTGTCAGATATTCCGTTTGATGGACCGATTGCAGGTGTTCAAATTGGACGTATTGACGGTGAATTTATCGTTAACCCAAATTTAGAACAACAAGAAAAAAGTGATTTAGACTTAATCGTTGCAGGGACAAAAGACGCGATTAACATGGTTGAAGCTGGCGCATCTGAAGTAGAAGAAGATGTGATTTTAGAAGCGATTATGTTTGGTCATAACGAAATTATTCGTTTAGTTGAATTCCAAGAAATGATCGCAGCTGAAATTGGTAAAGAGAAGTCTGAAATTCCTTTATTTGAATTAGATGAAGCATTAAAAGCTGAAATCGAAACAGCATACGGTGCAAAATTAACGGATGCGATTCAAACGAAAGAAAAGCATGAGCGTGAAGATGCAATTAACGCTGTCAAAGCTGAAGTTGTTGAAAAATACGAAGCCGCTGAAGCAGAAGAAGACGAATTAAAACAAGTAAAAGCAATTTTATCTGAACTTGTGAAAGCAGAAGTTCGTCGTCTAATCTCGGATGAGAAAATCCGTCCTGATGGGCGTAAACCAGATGAAATTCGTCCACTTGAGTCGCATGTGGGTCTTTTACAACGTACGCATGGTTCTGCGTTATTTACACGTGGACAAACGCAAACATTAAGTGTTTGTACATTAGGCGCACTTGGTGAAGTTCAAATTATTGACGGTCTAGGTGATGAAGAATCGAAACGTTTCATGCATCACTATAACTTCCCGAACTTCAGTGTCGGTGAAACAGGCCCAATTCGTGCACCAGGTCGTCGTGAAATTGGTCACGGTGCATTAGGTGAGCGCGCTTTAGAAGCTGTGCTTCCTGATGAAGCAGACTTCCCGTACACAATGCGTCTTGTTGCCGAAGTGCTTGAGTCAAATGGTTCTTCATCACAAGCATCAATTTGTTCATCGACAATGGCACTGATGGATGCAGGGGTTCCATTAAAAGCACCAGTTGCTGGGATTGCGATGGGACTTGTGAAGCGCGAAGACAATTACTCCATTTTATCGGACATTCAAGGAATGGAAGATGCACTGGGCGATATGGACTTCAAAGTAGCTGGAACTGAAAAAGGAATTACAGCACTTCAAATGGATATTAAAATTGACGGATTATCACGTACAATTCTTGAAGAAGCTTTAACACAGGCGAAAATTGGTCGTTTGCATATTTTAAACCATATGAACGAAGTCATTGGTAGACCACGTGAAGAGCTTTCAGAATACGCACCGAAAATTGTTAAAATCCAAATTAATCCAGACAAAATCCGCGATGTCATCGGACCTGGTGGAAAAGTGATTAATAAAATTATCGAAGAAACAAATGTTAAAATTGATACAGAGCAAGATGGTACAATTTACATTTCATCTTCAGATAGTGCGATGAATAAGAAAGCAAAAGAAATGATTGAAGATATCGTTCGTGAAGCGAAAGTAGGCGAATACTACTTAGCGAAAGTAAAACGTATCGAAAAATTCGGTGCATTTTTAGAAATCTTCAACGGAAAAGATGGTTTACTCCATATTTCTCAAATTGCAGAAGAACGTACAAAAGCAGTAGAAGATGTCTTGAAACTTGGCGATGAATTACTCGTTAAAGTCATTGAAATTGACAATCAAGGCCGCGTAAACTTATCTCGAAAAGAAGTCATTCTTGAAGAGAAAAAAGCTGCTGAAGAAGGAAAATAATTGGAGCTATCCTAGAAAAGTTGACAATTTCACTTTCTAGGGAAGCTCCCTTTTTTATTTTTAAATTAAGGGAGAAAAAATATGATTTTGAAAAAACATTGTCATAACGGTGTACGCATCGTTCATGAGCATATGCCCGAAGCGCGTTCTGTATCGATCGGCGTTTGGGTGCAAGCCGGTTCGAATGATGAACTTGTGGGAGAAGAAGGATTAGCCCATTTTATTGAGCATATGTTATTTAAAGGAACTGAAACAGAAACAGCAAAAAGCATCGCCGAGCAATTTGACCGAATGGGCGGAGAGTTAAATGCTTTTACGTCGAAGGAAGCGACTTGCTATCATACGACAGTGTTGGCGGAAGATGGTAAACAAGCGATTTATTTACTCGCGGATATGCTTTTTAACTCAACTTTTTTAGAAGAGGAAATGATGAAAGAAAAGTCAGTTATTCTTGAAGAAATTGCGATGTGTGAAGATGCAGCGGATGATGAAATCCATGAACAATTATGGAAGACGATGTATCCTAATCATCCACTTGGAAGGGCTGTACTTGGAAGAAGAGATTCAGTTATTCATTTTACAAAAGATGCTGTCGAAAATTTTATGACGCGACTCTATCGTCCGGAAAGAATTGTGTTATCGCTGGCTGGAAATTATGATGAAGCTTTATTAACGTATATGCATGAATTATTCGAGTCATTTACACGTTCAGGTAAAATCGATCAAGCGTCAACGATAGCTCTTCCGGTATTTCAAGCGAATACTTCTGTAGTGGAAAAAGAGATTGAGCAAGCGCATGTATGTATTGGATTTCCAAGTATTCCATTACAAGATCCACGTCAATACGAACTAGCAATGATGGATAGTATCATTGGTGGAGCAATGTCGTCTCGTTTATTTCAAGAAGTGCGTGAAAAACAAGGGCTGGCTTATTCAATCTATTCTTATTTTTCGTCATATGAAACGGGAGGCGCTTTTGTGATTTATGGTGGAACAGCGCCGGAAAAATTAAAAACATTAGAGCAAACGATCCAAAATGTTTTAGCTGATGCGGTTGAAAAAGGAATTAGCGAACAAGAGTTAGCGCATGCAAAACAATCGGTTAAAAGTAGTTTTTTATTAGGTTTAGAAAGTGTTGAGTCTCGCATGATGAGAAATGGACATCAAGAACTTTTATTGAAAAGACATCGTTCTGTCCGTCCCTTATACACATCTCCGAGCCCACGAGACGGACTCCTATCTCGTATGCCGTCTTCT
>CANSAF010000017.1 GCA_947644645.1 uncultured Sporosarcina sp.
TGCGACAGAAACACTTGCTTATCGAATCGATGCTTTGCAAGCGATGTTGCCTGCTGCAATGCGTGCGAAATATGATAAATTCATAACGATTCAAAATGAAGAAGCATTTACAGATGAACGTTTTCGAAAAGTATTTGCTGGAAAGAAACGTCTGCCGTTAAATGCACTGCAAGACGAATATTTACTTCGTTTATTAAAAACCTATGTTTCTGAAGGAATTGTAGCTGTTGAAACAGCAGTCCAACAAAAATTGACAGCGAAAAAAATTAGAATGATTCAAATTGAATCGAAAGAAAAATTATATGAAGTGAAGGAATCGATTCAAGTGAATGCGATTCGTCAAATTACTTTGATTAATTGGCTCATTGAACATGCTGATGAAAAAGTTTCTGCAAAGCATTTGATGGCAACAGCGGGTGTTCAGTCGAGTGTATTAAAAACGATGATTGAACGGGGGGCGGCAACTGAGTTATACGAAGAAGTATACCGAGAACCAATCAGTGCCGAACTTCAAGATGTGCCGATTCCGCACCAATTAACGACGGAACAAATTGAAGCACTCACGCCAATTGAAAGCGCCATTGAAAATAATCGCCAAGAAACTTTCTTGCTACATGGTGTAACAGGAAGTGGCAAGACGGAAGTTTATTTACGAGCGATTCAAAAAGTATTGGATAAAGGGCAGGAAGCGATTATGCTCGTGCCGGAAATTTCGTTAACGCCACAAATGACGTCGCGATTTAAAGCAAGATTTGGTGATCTTGTTGCAGTCCTTCACAGTGCATTGTCGCAAGGTGAAAAATACGATGAATGGCGTAAAATTCACCGAGGCGAAGTGAAAGTCGTTGTCGGGGCACGTTCTGCAATATTTGCGCCTTTTGAAAATATCGGCATCATTATTTTAGATGAAGAACATGAATCGACTTATAAACAAGAAGAAACACCTCGTTATCATGCAAGAGATGTCGCGATTAAACGTTCTGCGCATTTTAATTGTCCAGTGATTTTAGGAAGTGCAACGCCGTCATTAGAATCTTACGCAAGAGCTTCAAAAAATGTATACACATTATTAACGTTGAAAAATCGTGCGAAAGATCAAGCGTTACCAGAAGTGATGGTCGTTGATATGCGTGAACAATTAAAGGCAGGAAATCGTTCGATGTTTTCAACTCAATTAGCAGAGGCGTTAAAAGAGCGTTTAGAAAGAAAAGAACAGAGCATTTTATTTTTAAATCGTCGTGGCTTTTCGTCATTTGTATTATGTAGAGATTGCGGGACGACGGTTGAATGCCCGAATTGCGATATTTCACTGACATATCACCGAGCGCATGAATCTTTAAAATGCCATTACTGCGGGCATGAGGAAAGAGTTCCGCTTGAATGTCCGGAATGTCAAAGTGAACATATTCGCTTTTTTGGTACAGGTACGCAAAAAGTGGAAGAAGAAATTATGAAACTATTCCCAGAAGCACGCGTCATACGAATGGACGTCGATACGACAAGTCGAAAAGGCGCCCATGAACAGCTTTTAAAAGCATTTAGTGAAGGAAAAGCAGATATTTTACTCGGCACGCAAATGATTGCGAAAGGATTAGATTTTCCCAATATTACATTGGTCGGTGTACTTGCGGCAGATACAACGCTACACTTAGCCGATTTTCGCGCCGCTGAAAAAACTTTTCAACTGACGACGCAAGTAAGTGGTCGAGCAGGGCGGCATGAATTGCCAGGAGAAGTCTTTATCCAAACATATTCACCAGAGCATTATGCAATTGAACTGGCAAAAGCGCAACATTATGAGCCGTTTTATCAAATGGAAATGCAGTCGCGAAAGCAGTTTGGATATCCACCATTTTATTATTTTACGCTCATTCAATTTTCACATGAAAATGTATTAAAGGTAAGTGATTTTGCAAATCGTGGAACGAGTTTCTTAAAAGGAAATTTATCGCCAGAAACAATGATTATTGGTCCGACAGCGGCAGCGATTAGCCGCGTGAACAATAGATATCGCTATCAATGTTTGATAAAATATAAGCATGAACCAAGGTTAACGGAAACCTTACAGCAACTCATTAAAATGTATCGAACAGATTGGATTAAAGCAGGACTACTCATGACAGTAGATGTAGATCCGATGTCGATTTATTAATGAATGAAAATGAATTTGAAGAAACTCAGGAATCTCATTGCTAGATTTTCTGAATGATGATAGGAAAAGAGGAATTGAATTGGCAGTTAGAGAAATCGTGAAGTATCCAGCACCGATACTTGAGAAAAAGTGTAAAGAAGTCGTGAAATTTGATCGTGAATTAGCAAATCTTTTGGATGATATGTATGACACAATGGTTGCAGCGGATGGTGTCGGCATTGCAGCGCCGCAAATTGGGGTCGATTTACAAGTTGCCATTGTCGATATGGGCGATGGACAAGACATCATTGAACTGATCAATCCAGAAGTTGTCGCGATTGGTGGTTCTGAAATCGATATTGAAGGCTGTTTAAGTTTCCCGAATTTATTTGGAGAAGTTGAACGTCCATATTATGTAAAAGTAGAAGCACAAGAAAGAGATGGTTCCATTTATGAAATCGAAGCGGAAGATTATACAGCGCGCGCGTTATTACATGAAATCGATCACTTAAATGGTGTGTTATTTAATACGAAAATTAAAAAAATCGTCACGCTTGAAGAACTAGAAGCGATGGAAGAAGAAATGGAAATGTTGGCAGAAGGGCAAGGTGAGGAAGCATGACGTCGATTATTTTTATGGGAACGCCCGACTTTTCAGTGCCGATTTTAGCAATGTTAAAGGAAGAAGGCTATAACGTACTGGCAGTCGTCACACAACCTGACCGACCTGTTGGCAGAAAAAGAGTGTTAACACCTCCTCCTGTAAAAGTTGAAGCCGAAAGACTTGGGATTGATGTGATTCAACCTGAGAAATTGACGGGTTCTAAAGAATTGGAAGAAATCATTGCGTTAAATGCTGATTTAATCGTAACTGCGGCATTTGGCCAATTATTACCGAAAGAATTACTAGAAGCTCCGCGTTTAGGGTGTATTAATGTTCATGCTTCACTACTACCAAAATATCGCGGAGGTGCACCAATTCATCAATCGATTATTGACGGTGAAAAAGAAACAGGCGTAACAATTATGTATATGGTCGAAAAATTGGATGCAGGTGATATGATATCTCAAATTGTTGTGCCAATTGAAGAAACAGATCATACGGGCTCAATGTTTGAAAAACTATCCGTAGCGGGTGTCACTTTACTGAAAGAAACAATGCCTTCGATTGTGAATGAAACGAATGAACGAATTCCACAAGATGAATCACTCGTTACATTTGCGAGAAATATTTCGCGTGAAGAAGAAAGAATTGATTGGACAAAGTCGGGTGTGCAGATTTACAACCAAATTCGTGGACTTCATCCTTGGCCAGTTGCGTACACAACTTTCCACGGTGATAATGTGAAAATTTGGTGGAGTGAAAAGGTCGATAGGCAGTCAGATGCAGCTCCTGGAACAATTATTGACATTGAATCAGATCGTATACTTGTCAAAACGGGCGATGAAACTGCAATTGCGATTACAGATATTCAACCAGCAGGGAAAAAGAGAATGCCGGCAGATGTCTTTATAAACGGTGTTGGGTCATCTTGGAAAAAAGGGGAACAGTTTGAATGACGAAACAGAATCGAAAAATCTGGAATGGCAATGTCCGTGATGCAGCGCTTTCCATCCTAATGGAAATTAATAATAACCAAGCGTATAGTAATTTATTATTACACAGAACGATTGAAAATTATCAACTTCAAGATAAAGATCGTGGACTTTTAACAGAGTTAACATATGGTACATTGCAACATCGACTGACATTAGATTATTATTTGGAGCCATTTGTACGCGGTAAGCTAGATCTTTGGGTACGTGAATTACTACGTATGTCCGTTTATCAAATCGTTTATTTAACGAGAATTCCGCCACATGCTGCGGTTCATGAAGCAGTTGAAATTGCCAAAAGACGTGGTCATAAACGCATTCCACCGACAGTTAATGGGATTTTACGCTCTGTTTTACGTCAAGGTGTTCGCTCATTAGATGATATTAAAGATCCAATTGAAAGAATTTCGATTGAGACGAGTCATCCGAGATGGTTAATCGATCGTTGGGTTGAGTTATACGGGATAGATGCGACGAGAGAAATGGCAAAACTTAATAATCTACCTGCCAAAATGACTTTCCGCGTCAATGAGACAAAAACAGATGCAGCGGCAGTAATCGCCGAACTTGAAAAAATAAATATGTCCATTCACCCCGGAGATGTCGTTTCAGAATGCTTGGTGAGTGAATCGGGCAATCCTGCCTCTGCTGAAATTTATGAAAAAGGGCATATTACGATTCAAGATGAAAGTTCAATGTTGCCTGTTTATGCGCTGGATGTAAAACCTGGCATGAAAGTGCTCGATATGTGTGCGGCCCCTGGCGGGAAAACGACGCATATTGCCGAGAAAATGAATAATGAAGGCGAAGTTTATGCACATGATTTACATGCGCATAAAGTAAAATTAATCGAGAAAAATAGTAAGCGACTCGGTTTATCATCAATTCGAACCAAAAGTGGCGATAGCCGTAAACTTTTAGAACAATATGAAGAAAATTCTTTTGATCGTATTTTAGTCGATGCACCTTGCAGCGGTTTTGGCGTGATTCGCCGTAAACCTGAAATCAAATATAATAAAACTGCATCAGATGTAAAAGGTTTACTCGATATCCAATTTGACTTATTAAAAACAGCTCGAAAATTAATTAAACCGAATGGCGTAATTGTTTATAGTACGTGTACGGTGGAATATGAAGAAAATCGTGGCATCGTTGATAAATATTTAGCGGCATATGCTGATATGGAACTTGTACCACTAACGAACCTAGAAGGTCGCGATAAATTGCAGATTGAAAATGACACACTTCAAGTATTGCCACAACATTTTGGCGGAGATGGCTTTTTTGTTGCAGCATTTCGTAAAAAAGAAGTGAATTAATCAAGAAATGAGGGGATGAGCAGTGCAATACGCAGTTCTTTCAGATATCGGAAAGAAAAGAACATTAAATGAAGATCGTGCTGCTGTATTTACGCTTCCAAATGGCTTGATGTTGGCAGTAATTGCTGATGGAATGGGCGGTCACCAAGGCGGGGACTTCGCCAGTTCCACAGCGCTTCGTTTAATGGGAGAAGCCTTTCAAAAACTAGAAACGTCGGCCTTTGAATCTCATGAAGAATGGGCGGAATGGCTAAAAGAAGCTGTTTTATATGTCAATCGTGCTTTATATAATTTTGCAAATGAGCGCGAAGAATTAAAAGGAATGGGGACAACGCTTGAAGTGGTTCTCGTTCATCAGCAGTTTTGCTACGGTACACATATTGGAGATAGCCGCGTTTATTTGATTGACGACAATGGCATTAAACAATTGACTGCGGATCATTCTTATGTGAAAGTGCTCGTAGACAGCGGGGAAATTACGGAACAAGAAGCGGAAGTACATCCACAAAGAAATTGGATACTTAAAGCACTCGGTTCAGAGCGTTCGGTTGAGCCAGATTGTTATTCTCTGACATTGGATTTTCCTGCTTATTTATTAATTTGTTCAGATGGATTAAGTAATAAAGTTGATGATGCGACGATTCAACAAATTGTATTGACAAATACGTCTTTAGAAGACAAAGTGAAAGCGCTTGTGGCCAAAGCGAATGAAATGGGCGGCGAAGATAATATTTCGGTTATTTTATTAAATTCACCTCGTTCGGGGGTGGAACGTAAATGATTGGAAAACGCATTGGTGGTCGCTATGAAATTTTAAGAGATATCGGTGGCGGTGGGATGTCACGTGTGTACCTTGCACATGACGTGATTTTAGACCGAGATGTCGCCATTAAAATTTTAAATTATGATTTTTCGAATGAAGAAGAATTGAAAAGACGTTTTATGCGAGAAGCTTTATCGGCAACAAGTTTAACACATCCGAATATTGTAGATATTTTTGATGTTGGTGAAGATGGGAATATCCATTATTTGGTTATGGAATATATTGATGGGCAAACTTTAAAAGAGTTTATCGTTTCGAATGGTCCTTTAACGCCGGAAGAGGCTTTGCCAATCATGGAGCAATTAGTATCGGCAATTTCAAATGCGCATTATAATGGCATTGTTCATCGAGATATTAAACCACAAAATATATTAATGGATCATGATGGTAATGTGAAAATTACTGATTTTGGCATTGCGATGGCATTGTCTGCCACCACGCATACGAAAACAAATTCTGTAATTGGAACGGTTCATTATTTATCACCAGAGCAAGCACGCGGTGGTATGGCGACGAAAAAATCGGATATTTATTCTGTTGGAATTGTGTTTTACGAATTATTAACAGGAAAATTACCTTTTTCGGGTGAATCAGCTGTTTCAATTGCTTTAAAACATTTACAGGAAGAAACACCATCTGTGCGTGCATTGTTTCCAGATATTCCGCAAAGTGTCGAAAATGTGATTTTGAAAGCAACATCAAAAGATGCAGCAAATCGTTATCATTCTGCGGATGAAATGCAAGATGATCTAGCAACCGTACTCTCACCAGAACGAGCTCACGAAGAAAAATTTACTGTGCCATTTGATGATGAAGCAACACGTGCAATGCCAGCGATAATGGAAGAACCTGTTTTGAAAAATATTGAAGAAACAGTAAAACATGAACCGGTTCAAGAAGAAAAACAGCCTGAACCGAAAAAGAAACGCAAAAAATGGCCATGGGTTGTCAGTGGCATTATTGCGGCAATCGTTATTGGCGTATTGATTTACTTTTTAATTCACTTTTTAGGTTTTAAAAAAATTGAAGTACGAGATGTTGCGGGGTTAACAGAAGCAGAAGCGATTGAAATGCTTGAAGAACAAGGATTTAAAATAAAAGAAACGATTGAAGAGCATTCTGAGGATGTCGAACAAGGGCTTATTATTAAAACGAACCCGACTGCAGGAAAAGAAAGACCTCGTGGGACGGAAATTACATTGTATATGAGTATGGGGCAAGAATTTGTGACGATGGATAGTTATATTGGTGATGACTTTAAACAAGTTGAAAGTTTAATCGGAGATGATTTTAAAGCGATTCGGATAGAAGAAGTTTATTCGGAGAAATCAGCAGGAACGATTATTGAGCAAAGTCCAGAACCTGGGGAAGAAATTGTTCCCGAAGAAACGACGGTTGTTTTTAAAGTGAGTCAAGGAAAAGAGCTAATTACACTTCGAAATTTACAAGGATTTACAGAAGACCAACTTCAAAATTATGAAGAAAGCTCAGGACTGAAAATCACAATCACAAGCCGAGAACATTCTAGTAGCGTTCCAGAAGGGCAAGTTATTTCTCAAAAACCTTCTGCCAATAGTAAAGTTGAAAAAGGTGAAGAGGTAAGGGTTGTTTTATCAAAAGGAAAAGAAAAACAACCGATCAAACATATCATTCAAACGATTACGATTCCTTATACTGGCGAACAATCCTTTGAAGAGGAAAGTGATGAAGAAGCTGAGGAAAACTTTGACGTGGTGAAAGTACCGCAAACCGTTCGAGTTTATATTCAAGATCGAAGTCATTCAATGGCAGATGTTTATGATGAATTTACCATTACAGAAGACAAAGACGTGACCATTAAAATCGAACTTGAAGAAGGCGGCCGTGGGGCTTATCGAATTTTACGCGATAATGTACAAATTGAAGAACGTGCATTTAATTATAATGACGCGAAGTAAATAAGAGGTGAAAGATACTGGAAGGTCAAATTAGAAAAGCAATTAGTGGTTTTTATTATGTACAAGACGGAGAAAAATTGGTGCAATCCAAAGGTCGAGGCGTATTTAGAAAAAGAGGCATTCATCCTTTAGTGGGCGATTTTGTCACCTATGAACCAGACGGGGATAATGATGCGGTCATTACAGCTGTTCATGAACGAAAAAATGAACTTGTTAGACCACCCATTGCCAATGTAGACCAAGCTTTACTCGTGTTTTCTATTGTAGAGCCTGATTTTAGTACACATTTATTGGATCGTTTTTTAACGATTATTGAATCACATCGCATTAAACCGATTATTTGTTTAACAAAAAAAGATCTTGCAAGTGAAGAGCAATTAACAAAAGTGTTGGATATCGCGGCTTATTATGAAAAAATTGGTTACGAAGTGCTCACGACTTTTATTGATGAGCCTGAACTGCCAAAGAAAATTGAAGCGATTTTGGCCAATAAAGTGACTGTACTTGCCGGGCAATCTGGTGTTGGGAAATCAACTTTATTGAATACGGCACTTCCAGCACTCGGATTAAAAACAGGTGAGATTTCAGATGCGCTAGGGCGTGGGCGACATACAACGCGCCATGTTGAATTATTGGAAGTTGCGAATGGACTTGTCGCGGACACACCTGGGTTTAGTACACTAGATTTTGATCATTTAGAGAAAGAACAATTATCGAGTCAATTTCCTGAACTGCATGAAGCAGCGCAGGACTGCAAATTCCGCGGTTGTTTACATTTAAATGAACCGAAATGCGCTGTGAAAAAGTTAGTAGAAGACGATGAAATTGCTGCATTTAGGTATCAGCATTATCTTCAGTTTTTACAAGAAATTATGGACCGAAAGCCGAGGTATTGAAAAAAATGATTAAAATTGCACCATCTATTTTAGCGGCAGATTTTGCCAAATTAGGCGATGAAGTGAAAGAAGTTGAAAAAGCAGGGGCAGATTTAATTCATGTAGATGTGATGGATGGACATTTTGTACCGAATATTACGTTAGGACCACTCGTTGTCGACGCAATTCGTCCACTCACAAAATTACCATTAGATGTTCATTTAATGATTGAAAATCCAGATCGTTACATTGAACAGTTTGCCAATGCTGGTGCGGATTATATTACGGTGCACGTGGAAGCTTGTCCGCATTTACACCGTACATTGCAGTTAATTCGCTCATATGATGTGAAATCAGGCGTCGTATTAAATCCACATACACCTGTTGAGTCGATTTTACATGTGTTAGAAGAAGTGGATATGGTTTTATTTATGACGGTGAACCCAGGATTTGGTGGGCAGAAATTCATCCATTCTGTTCTTCCTAAAGTGAAGCAGTTATCGGACATTATTCAAGAACGTAATTTATCGATTGAGATTGAAATTGACGGCGGTGTTGACGAGGAAACGATTATCCCCTGTGTCGAGGCTGGCGCAACTGTTTTAGTCGCAGGTTCTGCAATTTACGGAAAAGAAGACCGTGCGGCTGCGATTCAAAATATCAGAGTTGCGGGTGAAGGGGCATTAAAAAAGTGAGAAGAGTAGTTGTCTCTGCAGGTGGACCCGTTGAAGAAATTGGGTGTCTTCAACAATTTCAAAATGAGGAAACAATCTTCATTGGTGCTGACAGAGGCACGCTTCATTTACTAAACGCGGGAATTGTCCCGGTTGAAGCGGTTGGCGATTTCGATTCTATTTCGAGTGAAGAATATGAAGAGATCCGTTCAAGCGTGCAAAATATCGATGCTTATCAAGCTGAAAAGAATGAAACGGATCTCGAGTTGGCTGTCGACCGTGCATTAGTCTATCAACCTACGGAAGTGATTTTAGTAGGGGTGACGGGCGGAAGATTGGATCATATGTTATCGGCTTTGCAATTATTATATCGACTCAAAAAAGAACATCCGGCTGTTTCTTTTAAAATGAGGAATGATTGTAATGAAATAACAATATTTCTTCCAGGTGAGCATATAATTATACGTGATGATGGGTTTCAGTATATTTCTTTCTTTTCTTTTGGAGAGCCGGTTACTGCTTTAACGCTTCAAGGTTTTAAGTATGAAACGTATGAAGAAAGTTTAACGATGGGCATGACGAAATTTACAAGTAATGAGCTTCTTCAGAAAGAAGGGCATATCTCGTTTCGTGAAGGCATATGTTTAATGGTAAGGAGTTCAGATGCTTGAAGGGAGTGGGAGAATGCGCGTCTATACGTTTACATTACCTAAATTTGTGAGCGGAATCGTTCGAAAATGTATGGTTGTCTTCCAAAAAGATGATCAACCGAAAGCAACAGCTAAAAAAAGAAGAAAGAAAAAAGACAAAATGTCAGGCTGATTTTTTCAGCTTGGCATTTTGTCTTTTAAAGAGAGGTTGTCCAATCGCTTTGCTTGGACGCCTCCCGTTCGTATATGCGTTTATTTTACTTATTCAGTTGCTTTTGGGCTTTCTTTGACGGTGTCCGACTTCACTTGGAATAAAAAACACGGAAGAGATGTCATTTGTTTTCGTGAAATAAAAAAAGTCGTCCCAAAAATCGTATACTTACGACTTTTAGGACAACCTCTTAAACGCGTTGTACTTTACCAGATTTAAGAGCTCTTGCAGATACCCAAACACGTTTAGGTTTTCCATCAACTAGGATACGAACTTTTTGAAGGTTTGCACCCCAAGTACGTCGGCTAGAGTTTAAAGCGTGTGAACGCGTGTTTCCAGTGCTAGCTTTACGGCCAGTGATTACACATTTTTTAGACATATTTGTACCTCCTCATTATTGAAGAATAAATGATGCTTTTAATTCGCATACAACTTAATTTATCATAAAGCAAATTGAATAGCAACATATTTCCCCTACCTTTCAAGTAAAAAATCTTTACACATCATTTAAATGGATTTGTTGTGGAAAGAATAAGATTTTTGTCTAATTAAAAACAAATCGATGATTTATCATTTCTTTTATTATAAGATAGGGTATAGTACAATAGGGTGAACGAAATAAGATGTAGGGGGACTGCAATATGTCAATCGAAATGAATAATGAATATGGTAAGATTGATATTACAAATGATGTCATTGCCGAGGTTGTTGGGGAAGCAACTATTGAATGTTATGGAATTGTTGGCATGGCGTCTAGACATCAAATTCGTGATGGATTAACAGAGATTTTACGTAAAGAAAATTTTGCACGTGGTGTAATCGTTCGAAACATAGGTGACGATTTACATATTGACGTACATGTAATCGTTGGATATGGAACAAAAATTTCAGAAGTTGCATACCAAGTCCAGTCGAAAGTAAAATATACATTGAAAAAAGTAATAGGTCTTGAAGTGAAGTCTATTAATATTTTCGTTCAGGGAGTCCGAGTGACGAACTTTTAGAAGGAGGAATTTTTTGTAATGAAGTTTATTGATGGAGTAAAATTTTCAGAAATGGTGAAACTCGGGGCTCATCATCTTTATGAAAATGCGGATTACGTAGATTCATTGAACGTATTCCCTGTTCCAGACGGCGATACGGGAACAAATATGAATTTGTCTATGTCATCTGGCGCAAAGGAAATCGAAGCACATACTGTTGAACATATCGGTGAATCAGCCAAAGCGCTTTCGAAAGGATTGTTAATGGGCGCGCGTGGAAACTCGGGCGTCATTCTTTCTCAATTATTCCGTGGTTTTGGTAAGGCGATTGAAGAGGAAGCAACAATCGATGGCAAACAGTTTGCAGACGCGTTAAAATATGGTGTTGAAACAGCTTATAAAGCAGTGATGAAGCCTGTTGAAGGAACAATTTTAACAGTTGCTAAAGATGCAGCAAATGCGGCAGTTGAAAAAGCTGAATCTACAACAGATGTCATTGAAGTAATGGAAACAGTTGTTACTGAAGCGAAAGCCTCTCTAGGTCGTACGCCAGATCTTTTAGCAGTATTAAAAGAAGTGGGCGTTGTCGACAGTGGTGGTCAAGGACTTGTGTATGTGTATGAAGGCTTTTTAGCTTCATTAAAAGGCGAAGAACTTCCTGTAAGAGCAGAAGTTCAGTCAATGGACGAGCTTGTCAATGCAGAACATCACCGAAATGTACAAGACTTTATGAGTACTGAAGATATTGTATTCGGTTATTGTACAGAATTTATGGTGAAGTTTGAACAAGAGAAATTACAAAATCATCCTTTTGACGAAACGAATTATCGTGAAGCATTAAGCGAGTACGGGGATTCATTACTCGTAATTTCAGATGATGACATGGCAAAAGTACATATCCATTCGGAAGCGCCTGGAGACGTATTAACATTCAGTCAAAAATATGGTTCTTTAATTAATATTAAAATTGAAAATATGCGCCAACAACATATTGAAATTGTTGGAGAGCAAGCAAGTAAGAAAAAAGAAAAGCATCCTTATGCAATTGTTACTGTAGCGATGGGTTCAGGTATCTCAGCGCTTCTTAAGAGTGTCGGTGCGTCTGTGGTAATTGAAGGTGGACAAACGATGAACCCTTCTACACAAGATATCGTTCAAGCAATTGAAGAAGTTGGAGCTGAAAGAGTACTGATTCTCCCGAATAATAAAAACATTATTATGGCGGCAGAACAAGCAGCAGAACATCTTGGCATTGAAGCGGCTGTTGTCCCAACGAAAACAGTTCCAGAAGGTTTATCGGCAATTTTAGCATTCAACCCAGAAGCTGATGTTGAAACGAATAAAGAAGCAATGGCTGAAGCAGCTTCTTTTGTGACGACAGCACAAGTAACGCATGCAGTACGCGATACAGCAATTGATGGCATTGAAATTAAAAACGGTGAATTTATGGGAATTGCTAATGGCAAGATTGTGACAGCAAATCCATCTTTAGAAGATGTGACAAAAACACTTTTAACAAAAGTGATTGATGAAGATGCTGAAATCATTACTGTGTTATATGGTGAAGATGTCAGTGAAGAAGAAGCTTTAAAAATCGAAGCTTATATTGAAGAAGAGTTCGACCATGCAGATGTAGAATTATATCCTGGTAAACAACCATTATATCCCTACATTATCTCTGTCGAGTAGAAAGCTGCCCCCAAAAGCCTAAGTGATGGCTTTTGGGGGCGCTTTGCGTTATTGGGGTTTGTGGAGATTATGCTGTTTGGAAGGCTTTTACGAGTTACTTGGCAAGTACGCTTGCTGTTTGTGTGTATGATGGACACACAAACTCAATATGCACACAGAAAGGAAAAAACAGCACCAGTGACAGCTCACTAACACCATTCGCGTCCTTCCGCGAATTGTGATAGTGACTGTCATTGCATCCGTAAGGTGCGAAAAACGCATCCACTCTCCGCATAAACAACCGCAGGCGTCCAACAGCAAAGCTGTTGGACAGCCTTCCTAATTAGTGTAAAATGAAACTATGAGATTGAGGAGGTAAAGTGATGAAATTCAGATCAGTTTTTGACATTATAGGACCCGTAATGATAGGGCCATCATCATCGCATACAGCTGGCGCGGCAAGAATTGGTCGCGTTGCGCGCACACTTTTTGGAAGACAGCCAAAATGGGCGAAAGTGTATTTATACGGTTCATTCGCCGAAACGTATAAAGGACATGGGACAGATGTTGCCATTATTGGTGGTTTAATGGACTATGATACATTCGATGAACGCATTAAAACAGCATTTGAAGATGCTGCGAAAATAGGCTTTACGTATGAATTTATTCCGGAAGAAGAGGAAATGGATCACCCAAATACAGCGAAGATTGTAATTGGTGATGAAGAAAGTGTCATGGAGCTGACAGGCATTTCCATCGGCGGTGGAAAAATGGAAGTTGTCGAGTTAAATGGATTTCCTTTAAGACTTTCTGGGAATTATCCGGCACTTTTAGTCGTGCACCAAGACCGAGCAGGGTTAATCGCAAGCGTTGCAAATGCACTCGCAAAGCGTGAAGTGAATATTGCACATATGGAAGTTGGTCGTAAAGAAAAAGGTGAGATGGCTTTAATGGTCATTGAAGTCGATCAATTAATAGATGATGACATTATCGGAGAGCTACGTGCTTTGCCACATATTACACAAGTATCAACGATTGCGGATTAAGGAGGAAAAATTGTGGAAGTATTATTTAAATCTGTAAAAGAACTGATTTCTATCGCGGAGTCTGAAAACAAAGCGATTTCGGAAATTATGATTGAACAAGAAATGCTTTTATCTAGACGTTCACGTGAAGAAATTATTGCGCAAATGGATGCAAGTTTGGTTGTTATGGAAGAAGCAATTGAGAAAGGCTTAAAAGGTGTACAGTCGACATCCGGATTAACAGGTGGAGATGCTGTACTTCTCCAACAATATATGGAAAAAGGCAATACATTATCTGGAAATCTCTTATTGGATGCAGTAAGTAAAGCAGTCGCGACGAATGAAGTGAATGCTGCGATGGGAACAATTTGTGCAACCCCGACTGCGGGAGCGGCAGGGATTGTACCGGGAACATTATTTGCTGTGAAAAGTAAGTTGAATCCAACTCGTGAACAAATGATTAATTATTTATTTACGACAGGTGCATTCGGCTTTGTCGTTGCAAATAATGCATCGATTTCAGGTGCTGCTGGAGGATGTCAGGCAGAAACAGGTTCTGCAGCATCAATGGCAGCTGCAGCAATTGTTGAAATGGCTGGTGGGACACCACAACAAAGTGCAGAGGCATTTTCAATTGTCATGAAAAATATGCTCGGACTCGTTTGTGACCCAGTCGCTGGTCTTGTTGAAGTGCCTTGCGTCAAACGAAATGCGATGGGTGCAGCAAAAGCTTTAGTCGGTGCAGATATGGCACTTGCGGGCGTTGTGAGCCGAATTCCAACAGATGAAGTAATTGAAGCAATGCATCGTATTGGTCAAACAATGCCATCTGCTTTACGCGAAACAGCAAAAGGCGGACTGGCTGCAACGCCAACCGGTAAAAGACTTGAAGCAGAAATTTTTGGAACGAAAGTAGCCAATGACTAAGCTTTTAGAAGAAAATGTTTCGACATTAAAAGGGATTGGAGAAAAAGCGCGCGAGCAATTAACGCGTCTAGGCATTGAGACAATTGAAGATTTACTCATGACTTTTCCTTATCGCCATGAGGATTTCACATTAAAAGATATCGCGGAAACACCGCATAATGAACGCGTGACGGTAGAAGGCAAAGTAGAAAGTGAACCAACAGTCCTTTTTCTAGGCAATAAACGTTCGAGGTTACAACTCAAATTACTCGTCGGGCCTCATTTAATCAAAGCCGTCTTTTTCAATCAACATTATTTAAAAGGACGGCTAAGTCTTGGGGATACGGTCACCATTACTGGCAAATGGGATCGTGGACGACAAACGATTAATGGCAATAAATTAACGATGGGTCCTCAAAGTGAACAAGCAAACTTTGAACCTGTCTATAGTTTGAAATCTGTTATGCATCAAAATACATTTCGTCGTTTTATGCGAAATGCATTAGATTATGTCGGTGAAACGATTGAAGAGCCTTTACCGCCGGAAATTTTAAAAGCTTATCAATTACCGACAATGCGAGAAGCACTTGAAATGCTTCATTTTCCACAAAATGCGGGGCAAATGAAACAAGCGAGAAGAAGATTTGTTTACGAAGAATTATTATTATTTCAATTAAAAATGCAAGCGATGAAAAAAAATCGTAAAGAATCGGAAAAAGGAACGATCATTCAATACGATTTAGAGAAGTTAAAAGCTTTTATTGCATCGCTTCCATTTGAATTAACAAATGCCCAAAAAAGAGTTGTCAATGAATTATGCGCGGAACTAAAAAGTGAAGTTCGCATGAATCGACTTTTGCAAGGTGATGTTGGATCTGGAAAAACAGTTGTAGCGGCAATTGGTTTATATGCTGCGATTACAGCAGGTTTTCAAGGTGCGATGATGGCACCCACTGAAATTTTAGCTGAACAACATGCCGGGGCACTTGCTGAATGGCTAGAGCCTTTTGATGTATCCGTTGCATTCTTATCGGGTTCGACAAAAGGCAAATCACGAAAGCAATTGCTCGAAAGATTAGTAGCAGGAGAAATCGATTTATTAATTGGTACGCATGCTTTAATTCAACCTGATGTTGTTTTCAAAAACTTAGGCTTCGTAATCACTGATGAACAGCATCGCTTCGGTGTCGAACAACGTCGTGTTTTACGAGAAAAAGGAATCGATCCAGATGTCTTATTTATGACTGCAACGCCGATTCCGAGAACGCTTGCAATTACAGCGTTTGGTGAGATGGATGTATCGATTTTGGATGAATTGCCTGCAGGACGAAAAGAAATTGAAACGCATTGGTTAAAAGAAGATGCTTTACAACCCGTTTTACAAAAAATGTCAAGCGAATTGGTCAAAGGACGTCAAGCTTATGTCATTTGTCCGCTAATCGAGGAATCTGACAAGCTAGATGTACAAAATGCAGTCGATGTGTATAACCAATTGACAGTTTATTACCAAGGGAAGTTTAAAGTCGGTTTAATGCATGGACGTCTTCATTCGGATGAAAAAGAAGAAATTATGCGCGCGTTTAGTGAAGGTGAAATCGATGTACTCGTATCGACAACAGTTGTTGAGGTCGGTGTTAACGTGCCAAATGCGACGTTTATGTTAATTTACGATGCGACTCGTTTTGGCTTATCTCAATTACACCAATTACGCGGGCGTGTTGGACGTGGTGCGGAACAATCTTACTGTGTATTATTAGCAGATCCGAAAACAGAAGAAGGTAAAGAACGGATGCATTCTATGACAGAAACGAATGATGGCTTTGTACTAGCCGAAAAAGATCTTGAACTAAGAGGTGCAGGTGACTTTTTTGGGAAGAAACAAAGTGGAATGCCTGAGTTTAAAATGGCAGATTTAATTCATGATTATCGCGCATTAGATACTGCACGAAAAGATGCAGAACGCTTTCTTGCATTAGATGCGTTTTGGACATCGGAACAGTTCCGAGTTTTAAGAGAACGTTTGGAAGCTTCGGGCGTATTAGGTACAGAGCGAATGGATTAAAGATTACCGGTTAAGTTTCATTGTCAAATAGAAGAGGAGAAATCCAACGCAGTCAAAGCGCCCCAGATGAGCTTAATGATTAAGCTTTTCTGGGGCAGCTTAATTTTCGCTTGCAATCTTATACCTATCTTTATATACTCATATTAGTACCAAGTGCTAAGTCGGAGGGTGAGTATGTGCGTATTCCTAAAAAAGAAAGGCAATCTAGTTTAAAAAAGCTTGTCGCTGACGATCCGTTTTTAACAGATGAGGACCTTTCGCGCCATTATCATGTAAGTGTGCAAACAATCCGCTTGGATCGACTTGAATGTGGCATTCCGGAATTAAGAAAACGATTAAAACAAGTCGCTTCACAAACGATGGCAAATGAAGTGAAATCACTCGGAACGGATGAAGTGATTGGCGATATTATTGATATTAAATTGGATCAAAGTGCAATATCTATATTTGACGTAACAGAAAATCATGTTTTCAAGCGCAATCAAATTGCAAGAGGGCATCATTTATTTGCCCAAGCAAATTCACTTGCCGTTGCTGTCATGGATGATGCATTAGCGTTAACTGCTAAATCGACGATTGAATTTTTGAAACCTGTGAAAGCTGGCGACCGCGTCATTGCACGAGCTGAAGTGAAGCGGGAAACAGTAAAAGAAAAACGTACACTCGTTGAAGTCATTTCAACAGTTGGAGATGTGCCTGTATTTACGGGACAATTTCAAATGTATCGTACGACGGAAGAACAACAGGAGGAAGAAAAATGATTATTGCATTAGATGGCATGGGCGGGGATCATGCACCAGGAGAAATTATAAAAGGTGCATTGGAAAGTTTAAATGAGTTTCAAGATATACATATTCATATTTACGGCGATGAAGAGAAAATGGCACCGTATTTAAAAGAACATGAGCGTTTAACGGTCATTCATTGTACAGAAATCATCGAACCGGATGATGAGCCAGTACGTGCAATTCGCCGTAAAAAAGATGCTTCAATGGTTAAAATGGCGCAAGCGGTAAAAGAAAACCAAGCGGATGCGGGTGTTTCAGCAGGAAATACGGGGGCACTCATGGCTGCAGGACTTTTTATTGTCGGAAGAATTGAAGGCATTGAACGTCCCGCGCTTGCACCGACATTGCCAACTGTTGACGGGCAAGGCTTTGTCATGCTCGATTTAGGGGCAAATGCTGATGCAAAACCCAATCATTTAAGCCAATATGCGGTGATGGGTAGTATTTATGCAGAAAAAGTGCGAGGCATTAAAAATCCACGTGTTGGTTTATTAAATATTGGTACGGAAGAAGGAAAAGGAAACGAGCTGACAAAAGCAGCTTACCAACTACTTCAAGAAGCGCCAATTAATTTCATTGGAAATGTCGAATCACGAGATTTATTGACAGGTGCTGCGGATGTTGTTGTAACGGACGGTTTTACAGGAAATATGGTATTAAAAACAATTGAAGGAACAGCAGCAGGATTTTTTACGATGTTAAAAGAAGTATATTATTCATCGATGAAAACGAAAATTTCAGCGGCGCTTATTAAAAACGAACTCGGTGGATTAAAAAAGAAATTGGATTACTCCGAGTACGGTGGTGCAGGATTATTTGGTTTACAAGCACCGATTATTAAAGCGCATGGTTCTTCAAATGGAAGAGCGATTTATAATGCGATTAGACAAGCGAGAACAATGGTGCAACATGAAGTGACGAAAACAATTCATGAAACGATTGGAAAGGGGTCAGAGCAATGACGAAAATCGCTTTTGTTTTTCCGGGACAAGGTTCTCAAAAAGTAGGAATGGGTCAAGAACTAACGGAGAAATATGAACAAAGTCAACAGTTTTTTCAAAAGGCTGACGCGGCACTTGGATTTTCATTGAGCCAATTAATGGAAGAAGGACCGCAAGAGCAATTAACACTAACTTATCATGCGCAACCTGCATTATTAACGGTTGGTGCGATGATTGCAAATGCATTAACAGAAGCGGGAATTAAACCAGATTATACAGCTGGACATAGTCTAGGAGAATATACTGCGCTTGTTGCTTCAGGTGTAATGACATTTGAAGAAGGTGTCAAAGCAGTTCATAAACGCGGCTTATATATGAATGAAGCAGTGCCAGCCGGTGTCGGTGCAATGGCTGCAATTTTAGGACTGGATACAGAACAAGTAACGACTGTAACGGAAAAAATCACAGCAGAAGGTGATGCAGTCCAACCTGCAAACTTAAATTGCCCGGGACAAATTGTTATTTCTGGTACAAAATCTGGTGTTGAGAAGGCTTGTGAGGCATTAAAAGAAGCTGGCGCGAGAAGAGCAATTTTATTAGATGTGAGTGGACCTTTCCATTCGTCTTTAATGGAACCAGCCGCGTCACAATTAAAAGAAACTTTAGATGAAATTACAATGAATGATGCAGTTCCAGCGATTGTTGCGAACGTCAATGCTGAAATCGTCGAAGATAGCGACCAATTAAAAGTACTTTTAGTCGAACAATTATACTCACCTGTACGTTGGGAAGATTCGATTCGCACAATGCTTGAAAATGGCGTTACGCATTTTGTAGAGTGTGGGCCTGGTAAAGTATTGAGTGGTTTAATTAAGAAAATTGACCGTAAAGCAAATGTCTATGCGGTTTATGATGAAGAAACATTACAAGCGACAATTGAGGCGTTGAAAGGATGAGTAAAGTGAGTAGATTTGAAGGAAAATCAGCAATCGTAACAGGTGCATCTCGCGGAATTGGGCGTGAAATTGCCTTGCAATTAGGGCGTGAAGGTGCGAAAGTTGCGGTCAACTATAGTGGCAGTAAAGAAAAAGCAGAAGAAGTCGTTCAGTTAATTGAAGAAGCGGGCGGCGAAGCATTTGCAATTCAAGCAGATGTATCGAATGCGGATAGTGTGAAAAAATTAGTTGATGAGACGATTGCAACATTTGGTTCAGTTGATATACTTGTAAACAATGCAGGAATTACAAAAGATAATTTACTGATGCGTATGAAAGAAGACGAGTGGGATGATGTCATTGACATTAACTTAAAAGGTGTTTTCTTATGTACAAAAGGTGTGACACGTCAAATGATGCGTCAACGTTCAGGTAAAATTGTTAACGTTGCGTCAATCGTTGGCGTTTCAGGGAATCCTGGACAAGCGAATTATGTTGCGGCAAAAGCAGGCGTCATCGGATTAACGAAAACAACTGCAAAAGAACTAGCAAGCCGTAATATTTATGTGAATGCTGTTGCACCAGGTTTTATTACGACTGAAATGACAGATGCATTAAGTGAAGATGTGAAAGAACAAATGCTTGCAACAATTCCGCTTGCAAAATTAGGAAAAGCTGAACATGTAGCGAAAACAGTGTTATTCTTGTTATCGGAAGACGCGGATTATATTACAGGGCAGACGATTCATGTCGATGGCGGTATGGTGATGTAATTTTTTCGGTCACCAGTTGCTCGAGTCGCTTCAGAATTGTCATAAAGGCAAAAAACGCCTTTCTGTCAATTCTTCCAGCGTTTGTCGCAACTAAACGGTGCCCTCAGCTTTATAATCAATCCAGCTTCGGCGCTTAGAGACTCGGGTCATAAGTCAAATTGGCTCTGTGGCAAAACCCGCCACGCCGCCAATTCGCCTTATGCCTGTCGTCTCTATCAAAGCGCCTCAGCTTTATAATATACCTTTGAAGGGAGGTGAAGAATTTGGCGACTGTGACTGAACGTGTAACGAAAGTAATCGTTGACCGACTAGGTGTTGACGAGGTTGAAGTGAAACCTGAAGCATCTTTTAGTGATGATCTTGGTGCGGACTCATTGGACGTAGTTGAGCTTGTTATGGAACTGGAAGATGAATTCGATATGGAAATTTCTGATGATGATGCGGAGAAAATTGCAACTGTTGGAGATGCGATTTCATATATCGAAGCAAAAGTGAACTAATTTTAAACTAGTTTTCTTAAATGATTGAGGCGCTTTTTTCCTTTCTTTTTGAATTGGAAAGAAGCGTCTCTTTTCACCTTTGCACTTAGTCGTTGAAACAGGTAAAATTAATAGAGATTATGTAGGAAAGGCAGAATCGTTCTTATGACAAATAACCGTAAGGAAATGGGCCGTAAAATCGTTTTATCGAAAGCGGTTCGAGATGATTTTGAACAATTGCAAAGGAAACTTTCAATTGAATTTAAAGATGTATCACTGTTATACAATGCATTTACGCATTCATCTTATGTGAATGAGCACCGAAGAAAAAAGTATACGGATAATGAACGTCTGGAATTTTTAGGAGATGCTGTTTTAGAATTGGGTGTTTCTAAATTCCTTTATATGACAGAACCGTTAATGAGCGAAGGTGAATTAACGAAATTACGTGCGGCGATTGTTTGTGAACCAGCACTTGTTTCATTCGCCAATGAGCTTGAGTTTGGTCGTTATGTTCTGTTAGGCAAAGGGGAAGAACAAACGGGTGGTAGAACCCGCCCAGCATTATTAGCTGACGTCTTTGAAGCATTTATCGGTGCGTTATATACGGACCAAGGAATGGAAGTTGTGACGGCATTTTTAGAAAAAGTTGTTTTTCCAAAAGTGACTGGCGGTGCTTTTTCGCATGTGATGGATTATAAAAGTCGTTTACAAGAAATTATTCAGCAAACAAATACAGGGCAATTGCATTATGAAGTGATTGAAGAAAAAGGACCTGCCCATGCAAAAGAGTTTATGACAGTCGTCCGTTTAGATGAGAAACTGCTCGGCACTGGAAAAGGTCGATCGAAGAAAGAAGCAGAGCAGGAGGCGGCTCGACATGCAATTGTTGCATTAAAGAGCGGGCAAGTTGAGGAGTAGATTTAAATGTTTTTAAAAAGGCTTGAAATTATGGGCTTCAAATCATTTGCTGAACGCATTGGCGTGGACTTCGTTCCTGGAGTCACAGCCGTTGTCGGTCCAAATGGTAGTGGAAAAAGTAATATTACGGATGCGATTCGTTGGGTTTTAGGAGAGCAATCTGCAAAATCTTTACGTGGTGCGAAAATGGAAGATGTTATTTTCGCAGGAAGTGATTCTAGAAAACCATTAAACTTTGCGGAAGTAACGCTCATTTTAGACAATAGTAAAAGCTTATTTCCGTTGGATTATACGGAAATAAGTGTGACGCGTCGTGTTTTTCGTTCAGGAGAAAGCGTTTATTTATTGAACGGGCAGCAATGTAGATTAAAAGATATTACAGATGTATTTATGGACTCTGGACTCGGGAAAGAAGCTTTTTCAATTATTTCCCAAGGACGAGTCGATGAAATTTTAAATAGTAGACCAGAAGATCGTAGAAGTATTTTTGATGAAGCGGCGGGTGTTTTAAAATATCGAACGAGAAAGCGTAAAGCAGAGCATAAGTTATTCGAGACATCGGATAATTTAGACCGCGTACTCGATATTTTAAAAGAACTTGATATTCGGATAGAACCGCTTGAAAAACAAGCTCAAGCAGCGAAAAGGCATACGGAATTAGCGGAAGAAACACGGGAAATCGATATTTTGCTACTGAACCATGATGCAAAAGAATTGCGTGGGAAACTGGAAGAAAAGTTTCAAGTCGCTGATCAACAACAAACGAAAAAAGATGCTTTACAAGTAGAAGTGGAGCGATATGAAGCAGAAGCATCTGCGTTAAAGCAACAATTGGAAACGGAAGAACAGACACTAGAAACTTTACAACAAAAACTTGTTAAAGTAACTGCCGAAAGCGAAATGTGGGAAGGAAGAAGATTGCTTTCTGCTGAAAAAGAAAAGAATGCCAGTTTGCAAATTGAGCGAGTCGAAGCAGAACTTACAAATTTAAGTAAAGAACAAAAAGACTTAACAGAAAAACTTGAAGAAACGAAAGAAAATCTTGCGCGATTAAATAAAGAATATGAACAAATTACAGAAAAAATTCAAGAAACATCCCAAATGTTGAATCGCTCCGTTAAAGAAACTGAACAAGAAATCGAAGCGTTAAAAGCGACTTATATCGATGCCCTAAACGAAGAAGCGACGATTCGAAATGATTTAAAACATATTGAAGAAAGACTCGTCGGGGAACAAACATCTTCAGAGAAAACAACGGAACAAACGACTTTATTGCGAGAAAAACTAAGCGGCTTACAAGCGGAGAAAAAAGAACGAGAAACGGCATTAGCTAAGTTGCAGGAAGAAGGGCAAAAGGCTTCTCAGAACTATACCGATACGAAAATTCGTTTGAAGCAATATGAAGACGATTTAAAGCAGAAACAAGAATTAATGCAAAAAGCGTATAATAAACAGCATGAGATGCAAGGGCGTTTGCGTGCACTCCAAAGTTTGGAAGCAGATTTCTCTGGTTTTTATTCAGGTGTTAAAGAAGTACTTTTTGCACGTTCTGCTGGTAAAGTGACAGGAATTGAAGGCGCAGTTGCGGAATTAATGACAGTCGATAAAAAGTATGTGAAAGCCGTTGAAACGGCACTTGGCGGCGCAATGCAACATATTGTGACGACTTCAGAAGCAAGTGCAAGGCAAGCAATTGGCTATTTAAAAGCACAAAACAAAGGTAGAGCGACGTTTTTACCGATGGATGTTATTCGTTCAAGAAAAATTCAAGCATCTACTTTACCGATGATTACAGGACATGCGGAATTTGTAGGAGTTGCGGATGGACTCGTTCAAGTAGAGGCGCCTTATCGTAATATTATTGAAAACTTATTAGGAAATGTTTTAGTTGCGAAAACATTGGCAGGGGCTTCTTCGATTGCAAAAGCCATTGGTTATCGATATCGCGTTGTCACATTAGACGGTGATATTGTCAATGCGGGGGGTTCTTTAACAGGTGGCGGTACGCAAAATCGTTCCTCAGTCTTTTCGAGAAAAGCAGAGTTAGAGAATTTAAAAACACAAGTAACCGATTTGTCTGCTTCGATTGAAAAGGGCAATGATGCGATTCTTAATGTAAAAATGGAAGTCGGAAAATATATGCAAAGAACGGAGCATTATCGTCAAGCAGCGGAAGCCTTGCAACTTGAAATGGCGACTGCAGAAGCGACAGTCCGTGAAAGTAATATGGCCATTGAAGCAGTTAAAAATGAGTTGGAAACAGTAGAATTAGGACGTCTTGGTGCCCAGACAGCTGGTTCTGAACTGTTAAATAAAAAGAAAACATTGGAAATGAACCATGCAAAAATAGCTGAAACACTCGAAACGCTTCAAAAGGATATTTCTGCTTTAGAACGTCTAACGGCAGATTGGCGCAATGAAGAAGCTGCATTAACAGCTAGTTTAACAGAACTTCGTGAACGCGCAGCCATTTTACGTGAACAACAGTCTTATCAAAATCGAGCAATTGCCGATATGACGATTACGAAAAAAGAGATTGAACAAAAAATAGATATCCTGCAAGAAGAGCTAACTTATTTAGCTAAAATAGAGGAAAACTATGTTTCAGCTGAAGAAATCGCTGAAGAAATTGAACGTGCGACAAAAAAGAAACAGCAACTTGAAAAAGAAATTGCTAGCATTCGAGAAAATCGCTCCGTGCGTACGGCGGAACTAAGTGAGCAAGAAAATAAATTGCGCATGCTAAGACAAGAAGTAGAAACGCTTCATGAAACTTTGCAAGCAGCAACAGTAGAGTTATCGAGAATTGAAGTGACGTATGAAAACATTACGAAACGCTTACTGAATGAATATGGTTTGCGTCCAGACCATACATTAACTCTTGATGTTAGCGAAGAGGAAAGTCGTAATCGTTTGATACAACTACAAGATGAATTATCGCAAATCGGTCCGATTAATCCAGGTGCGATTGAAGAATATGAAGAAGTGTTTGAACGTCATCAGTTTTTAACAGCACAGCGCAATGATTTATTGGAAGCGAAAGAAACGCTGAAAGTAGCAATGTCAGAAATGGATCATGAAATGACCGTTCGTTTCTCGACAACATTTGATGCCATTCAAAATCAATTTAGGCAAGTCTTTAAAGAAATGTTTGGCGGCGGAAATGCGGATTTAATTTTAACGGATCCAACAGATTTGCTTCATACTGGGGTTGAAATTGTTGCTAGACCACCAGGCAAAAAAATGCAGAATTTAAGTCTGTTATCGGGTGGGGAACGAGCGCTCACGGCGATTTCATTGTTGTTTTCGATTATTGAAGTTCGTCCAGTTCCATTCTGTATTTTGGATGAGGTTGAAGCGGCACTCGATGAAGCAAATGTCATTCGATACAGCAATTATTTAAAACGTTTTTCGGATAAAACACAGTTCATTGTCATTACACATCGAAAAGGAACGATGGAAGGCGCTGACGTTTTATATGGAATTACGATGCAAGAATCCGGCGTGTCGAAATTAATTTCAGTAAAGTTATCAGAAGTACCTGAAGAGGCAATGATTGAATAGAAGAGGGGTAAGGAAATGTCATTTTTTAAGAAATTAAAAGAAAAAATTACAGGCACAAATGAATCAGTAACAGAGAAGTTTAAAGAAGGTTTGGCAAAAACAAGAGATCAATTCACGTCAAAGATTAATGATCTTGTGGCTCAGTTTAGAGAAGTTGACGAGGAATTCTTTGAAGAACTGGAAGATTTATTATTACAAGCGGATGTTGGCTTTGAAACGGTTATGGAACTAATTGATGAATTACGTTTAGAAGTTCAACGTAAAAATATTAAAAATACAGATGGCATTCAATCTGTTATTTCTGAAAAGCTTGTAGAGATTTATCAAGCCGGAGATGAAGGAACTGCTGAATTAAATATTCAAGAAAATGAGCTATCTGTTATTTTAATGGTAGGTGTTAATGGTGTTGGGAAAACGACGACAATTGGTAAATTGGCTGCTCGTTTTCAAGCGGAAGGAAAAACAGTGATGTTGGCAGCAGGAGATACATTCCGTGCAGGTGCAATCGACCAATTAGTCGTTTGGGGAGAGCGCGCGGGTGTTGAAGTGATTCGTCAATCAGAAGGTTCAGACCCAGCCGCAGTCATGTATGATGCGATTCGTGCTGCGAAAAACCGTAAAGTAGATATTCTCATTTGTGATACGGCAGGACGCTTACAAAACAAAGTGAACTTGATGAATGAATTAGAAAAAGTGCACCGTGTCATTGACCGCGAAATCCCAGGAGCGCCACATGAAGTTTTACTGGCACTTGACGCGACGACAGGGCAAAACGCACTTGTTCAAGCGGAAACATTTAAAGAAGCGACAAATGTAACAGGAATTGTCTTAACGAAACTGGATGGAACAGCAAAAGGTGGAATTGTGCTTGCCATCCGCAATAAATTAAATATCCCTGTAAAATTCGTTGGACTTGGAGAAGGAATTGATGATTTACAACCATTTGATCCGGAAAAATATGTTTACGGTTTATTTGCTGAAGGGCTAGAACTTGAAGAACAACAAGAAGACAAGTAAAATAGCTTGACAGTGTTAAAACTTCATAATATGCTTACGATTGAAAGAAAAAATGAGGTGGCAAAAATGTCGCTCGTAAAAACGACTCGTATTAATTTCTTATTTGACTTTTATCAACCGCTTTTAACAGATAAACAAAGAGCTTATATGAATTTATATTATTTGGAAGACCTTTCATTAGGTGAAATTGCTGAAGAATATAATGTTTCAAGGCAAGCGGTTTATGATAATGTCCGTAGAACAGAAGCAATGCTAGAAGATTATGAAGAAAAGCTTCAACTCTTTTCGAAATTTCAGAAGCGATTAGAAGTGATGGAAGAAATGGAGCAAATGTTAGAACATGAACCTAAACAAGTAGAAGCATTTAAACGTTTATTAAACGTATTAAAAGAACATGATTAGGAGGCGGCGTGCATGGCGTTTGAAGGATTAGCTGAGCGGCTGCAAGGAACGCTCCAAAAAATAAGGGGCAAAGGGAAAGTTAACGAAGCAGACGTTAAAGAAATGATGCGTGAAGTTCGCTTTGCGCTAATTGAAGCGGACGTAAACTTAAAAGTTGTTCGTTCATTTGTAAAAACAGTTAGTGAAAAAGCAGTTGGGCAAGATGTATTAAAAAGTTTAACGCCTGGTCAACAAGTTGTAAAAATTGTTCAAGATGAATTGACAAATTTAATGGGTGGGGAACAAGCGCCGATTCAATTTGCAAGAAAATCACCGACAGTTATTATGATGGTTGGTTTACAAGGGGCCGGGAAAACGACGACGACGGGGAAACTTGCAACATTACTCCGTAAAAGTCATAATAAAAAACCGCTATTGGTGGCGGCAGACGTTTACCGACCAGCTGCGATTGAGCAATTGGAAACACTTGGGAAACAATTGACAATTCCTGTATTTCAACGTGGTACAGATATTTCACCGGTAGAAATTGTTAGGCAAGCATTGGAAGAAGCAGCGGAACAACATCATGATGTTGTGATGATTGATACAGCGGGTAGACTCCATGTCGATGAAGCCTTAATGCAAGAGTTAAAAGACATTCAAGAACTTGCGAAACCGGATGAAGTCTTCCTTGTTGTCGATGCGATGACGGGTCAAGATGCGGTAAATGTAGCGAAAAACTTTAATGAAACAGTCGGCATTACCGGCGTTGTTTTAACGAAGTTAGACGGAGACACGCGAGGCGGGGCGGCACTTTCAATTCGTTCTGTAACAGAGAAACCGATTAAATTTATCGGGGTTGGAGAAAGAATGGATGCGCTTGAACCATTCCATCCTGAGCGAATGGCTTCTCGTATTTTAGGGATGGGTGATGTCATGTCACTCATTGAAAAAGCGCAAGCGAATGTCGATGAAGAGAAAGCGAAAGAAATGGAAGAGAAATTCCGTACGCAAACTTTTACACTCGACGATTTTCTAGATCAGTTACAACAAGTGAAGAAAATGGGTCCGCTTGATGAATTGCTTAAAATGATGCCAGGTGCCAATAAAATTAAAGGGTTGGAAAACGCCCAAGTGGATGAAAAACAAATGGGGCGCGTAGAAGCGGTTATTCAATCGATGACACCAACTGAACGTGCCACACCTGAAATTATTAATGCGAATCGACGTAAGCGAATCGCAAAAGGATCGGGTACATCGATTCAAGAAGTGAACCGTTTATTAAAACAGTTCAATGATATGAAGAAAATGGTTAAACAAATGTCAAATATGCAACAAAAAGGCAATAAAAAGATGAGAATGCCTGGTTTGGATTCTTTCTTTAAGTAAATTGTAAGCGTAAAGTTTTATGAAATGATATTCTAGTTGATTATAGTGGAAGGCGCCCGCCCCACGGAAAGCGTGCGCCTGGAACGAAAAATCAACGGCGGAGAATACCATAATTAAAATAAATTTTAAGGTGTTAAGAGAAAACACTTTACAAACACAAAAAAGCTTGTTAATATAAGTTCTTGTGTGAAACTATTCGGAGGTGCAATAAACAATGGCAGTTAAAATTCGTTTAAAACGTATGGGAGCTAAGAAAACTCCTTTCTATCGTATTGTAGTAGCAGATTCTCGTTCACCACGTGATGGTCGTCAAATCGAGACGGTTGGAACATACAACCCACTAACAAACCCGGTAGAACTAAAAATCAACGAAGAACTAGCGCTTAAGTGGTTACAGAACGGTGCACAACCTTCTGACACAGTGCGTAACCTGTTTTCTGACCAAGGCATCATGGAGAAATTCCATAATGCTAAATACAGCAAATAAGGCTAAATAATAAGTAGAGAACTTGCTTCTCTTAACTTAAAAGCATTTCAAGCAACTTACTCCGCGGATCGGTTAACGCTCTGCATGCAGGAGATGAGTTGCTTGTTTTTGCAAAAACATCTGGAGGGATAGACATGTTGCAGCTAATTGAAACAATTGTGAAGCCATTAGTTGATTATCCTGATGAGGTTCGCGTTGAAATGGATGAACAGGAAAGTAAAATTACGTATAAATTATCCGTGAATGCTGAAGATATGGGTAAAGTCATTGGAAAGCAAGGACGTGTGGCGAAAGCGATCCGCACGATTGTCTATTCAGCGGCAGGCAGTCATCACGGCAAAAGAGTATTTGTTGACATTATAGATTAATTTAAAAAGGAGCTGTCTAGAAAGTCGGAACGTTGACTTTCTGTAAGGTTACCAGCTCAAGTATGCATGGCGATAATCTATTTTCACAAAGTGTCTAATACTTAGTTAGACAGCCTCTTTTTAAATGGATTTGTGAGTCTTGGAAAGTAGGGAATTAAAAATGAAATGGTATAATGTCGGGAAAATAGTAAATACACATGGTGTGCGCGGTGAAGTTCGTGTCATTTCAAGAACAGATTTCCCAGAACAACGCTATGCAAAAGGTAGTGAATTAGGACTTTTTCTACCAAAAAGTAAAGAACCGATTCATCTAGTCGTTGCATCACATCGTAAACATAAAAACTTTGATTTATTGACATTCGAAAACCATCCGAATTTAAATGATGTTGAACACTATCGAGATGGGATTTTAAAAGTTGCGCATGAACATTTAGAAGCGCTTGAAGAAAATGAGTTTTACCTGCATGAAATTATCGGTTGTGAAGTAGTCGATTTAGCAGGTGCTACAATTGGAAAAGTCACAGAAATTATTACGACAGGTGCTAATGATGTATGGGCGGTTCAACCTGAAAAAGGAAAAACGCATTATATCCCATATATTGAAGACGTTGTAAAAGAAGTAGATGTAGAGAATAAAAAAATCATCATTGATCCACTTGAAGGATTGCTTTCATGATGAAAATTGATATTCTTAGTTTATTTCCTGAAATGTTTGAAGGTGTTTTACATACGTCAATGATGAAAAAAGCACAGGAAAAAGAAGCGGTTGAATTTAACGTTACAGATTTCAGAGATTACTCGGAAAATAAACATCGTAAAGTGGATGATTATCCTTATGGTGGCGGTGCAGGCATGGTGTTAAAGCCAGAACCTATTTTCTCGGCTGTTGAAGCCGTGACAGAAGGTGTTCAAGCTAAGCCGCGCATCGTGCTGCTATGTCCTCAAGGTGAACGTTTCTCGCAAGAAAAGGCGGAAGAATTTGCGCGTGAGGAACATTTAATTTTAATCTGTGGACATTATGAAGGTTATGATGAACGAATTCGTGAAGAACTTGTGACGGATGAAGTTTCTTTAGGAGATTTCATTTTAACGGGCGGAGAAATTGCAGCGATGGCTGTTGTAGATAGCGTCGTCAGATTATTACCGGAAGTTCTTGGGAATGCGGATTCCCCTGTTTTAGATTCATTTTCGACGGGTCTCTTAGAACACCCCCAATATACGCGTCCTGCGAATTTTAGAGGGATGGAAGTGCCGGAAGTTTTATTATCAGGCAATCATGCGAAAATTGAAGAATGGCGCGAAGAACAATCGGTAATTCGCACATTTAATCGTCGGAAAGATTTACTTGAAACAGCACCATTAACAGATTTTCAAAAGAAGAAATATCAGCAATTAAAAGAAAAAAATAATCAGTAGATTCGATTGCAAATTGCAGCATTTCATGTTAATATTTACTTTGTACTTCTATGCGGAGTACATATTGACTGATGTTCCGCTGCAATGAAATAATGCAAGAGCGTCTGTGGAGAAGGAGAGAATACAATGCAAAACATTATTGCAGAAATTACAAAAGATCAAATTCGTACGGATATTCCAAAATTCCGTGCTGGAGACACTGTTCGCCTACACGTTAGAATCGTTGAGGGAACTCGTGAGCGTATCCAACTTTATGAAGGTGTTGTAATCAAACGCCGTGGTGGTGGAATTAGCGAAACTTTCACAGTTCGTAAAATTTCAAACGGTGTTGGTGTTGAGCGTACATTCCCAGTACACACACCTAAAATTGAAAAAATTGACGTTGTTCGTCGTGGTAAAGTACGTCGTGCAAAACTGTACTACCTGCGCAGCCTACGTGGAAGAGCAGCACGTATCAAAGAACTTCGCTAATTATAAAGAAACTCAGGAGGCCGAAAACAACCGGTCTCCTTTCTTTTTGCCTCAAAACGGAATAAAATGTATAGTAAGTAGTGTAGACACGGGAGGTTTAGGAATGGACGAAAATAAGACAAAAAATGAAACTTGGGAATGGATTAAAGCGCTTTTAATCGCATTTGGTTTAGTAGCAATTATACGAGTATTTCTTTTTACGCCGATTGTCGTTGATGGCGAATCAATGATGCCTACGTTAAAAGATGGGGACAAAATGCTAGTCAATAAAATTGGTTATACGATTGGTGAACCGAAGCGATTTGACGTGATTGTATTTCATGCACCCGAACAAAAAGATTATATTAAACGAGTCATTGGTTTACCAGGCGATGAAATAGCTTATGAAAACGATGTTTTGTATGTGAACGGAGAGGCTGTTGAAGAGCCTTATTTAGCGCAGTATAAAGAAGAGGCAACAGAACTACCGCTGACGGAAGATTTTGTGCTTGAAGATAAAATCCAGTCAACTATTGTCCCGGATGATCATGTTTTTGTGATGGGTGATAATCGCAGACGCAGTAAAGATTCCAGACATATTGGGGCGGTACCGATGGAAGAAGTCATTGGAAAAACGAAATTTGTTTTTTGGCCAATGAAAAACTTCGGATTGGTTGATTAAAAAGGAGTAGGTAGAAAAATGACGATACAATGGTTTCCAGGTCATATGGCGAAAGCACGCCGGGAAGTAACGGAGAAGTTAAAATTAGTAGATATCGTATTCGAATTAATCGATGCGCGCTTACCACTTTCTTCGAGAAATCCGATGATTGACCAAGTGATTCATCAAAAACCCAGATTATTAATTTTAAATAAAGCAGATTTGGCAGATAAAGCTGAAACGGATAAGTGGATTGCTTATTTTAAAGAACAAGGCGCGGTTGCAGTAGCAATCAATTCATTTCAAGGGCAAGGTTTACAAGTCGTTACGAAGACGGCAAAAGAAATATTAGCACCGCAAATTGAAAGAATGAAAAAGCGTGGCATTCGTCCAGGCGCAGTACGTGCGATGATTGTTGGGATTCCGAACGTTGGAAAGTCCACATTGATTAATCGATTAGCGAAAAGAAATATCGCGAAAACAGGTAATACACCGGGTGTGACACGTGCTCAGCAATGGATTAAATATGGAAAAGAGTTAGAGTTATTAGATACGCCAGGGATTTTATGGCCGAAATTCGAAGATCAAGAAGCAGGCTATAAACTCGCTTTAACAGGTGCGATTAAAGACACATTATTAAATATGGATGATTTGGCACTTTATGGTTTACGTTTTTTAGAAGCGCATTATCCAGATCGATTAAATGAAAAATATGGTTTAACAACAATCGGTGAAAGTCCTGATGAAATTTTAGCTGTTTTTGATCATGTCGGGAAATTACGAAATGTTTTAAGTGCCGGTGGGGAAATTAATTATGATAAAGTGTCGGAGTTAATTGTACAAGATATTCGAAATGAACAATTGGGCAAATTAACGTTTGACCTTGTGGAGGAGCTGTCTTAAAAGCTGATATGCGGCTTTTAAGGCGCTCCGCTTTTTTATATTTCCGCAGCAGACCAGGCAATTGCTTCAAATTAAAGATTAAATGAAATAAGCCGATATAAATACAAGGAAGAAACAGGTGAGTACATGCAAACAGTGAAAGAAATCGAAGTGCTTTTAAAAGCGTTAACAGCACCCTCCGCATGGTTGAAAGAACTTGAAAATGACAATAGAGCTGGCGTTCAAAAAGCATTGAAACGCTGGTATAAAAATGAAGAGAAAAGGCAGGAATTACGTCTAGCACATCAAGATAAACTTGCCTTTGATGCATCATACAAACCGTTTATAGATGCTTTAGTGGCTGGCGTTGATGAGGCGGGAAGAGGTCCTTTGGCGGGTCCTGTCGTGACGGCAGCCGTTATTTTACCGTCTGAATGCGACGAACTAATCGGTTTAGACGATTCAAAAGCAATTTCAAAAGAAAAAAGAGAAGTTTTAGCAGAAACAATCAAAGCAGTCGCAATCGATTATGCAATTCATATTCAACCAGCATCTGTCATCGATGAAATCAATATTTATGAAGCAACACGACAATCTATGGAAGCGTCTGTTAACCAATTAACAGAAGTGCCCGATTTTGTCATTGTCGATGCGATGCAATTGTCTATCGCAATGCCAACTGCTTCCATTACGAAAGCTGATGCAAAAAGTTTAGCTGTTGCGGCGGCTTCTATTTTGGCAAAAACGACGAGAGATCAGTATATGGCAAAATTACATGAAAAGTACCCAATGTACCAGTTTCAAAAAAATGCAGGTTACGGAACGGCTGATCATATTGAAGCACTTAAAAACTATGGTCCAACAATTCACCACCGAAAAACCTTTGAACCTGTAAAATCGCTTGGATAGATTTTTTAGAAAGGAAGATGAACATGTCAATCCCATTTACCAATGTCATTGGCCCGCAAATTCAATCCACAACATCTGTCAATCAACCACTTGTTTTGAATGAAGGACAAATGGTCCATGGGCAAATTAAACAATTATTTCCCGGGCAATTAGCGGAAGTCCAAATTGGTGACCAAAAAATGATTGCAAAGCTAGATGTACCAATGCGCGCGGGAGAATCTTATTATTTTCAAGTGACATCTGTACAACCTGAAACGCAATTAAAAATTATTGCAGGTCCAACAAATGCACAAGCGAATACGGGTGTCCAATTAGAAAATCTAATGCAAGCGATGCAATTGCCCAAGTCGCCGGAAATGACAAAATTATTATCTTTCGTTTTAGAAAATAAAATTCCAATTACCCGAGAAGGACTTTTACAAGCTGTAAAATTATTACAAATGACTCCAAGTGCAAATCATGCAGAAGCACTGCAATCGATTCAAAAACTATTAGACTTAAAACTACCTTTAACACAAAACTTATTTCAAGCTATTTTAGGCGTTGAATCTAAAGCAGGCGTCCATTCCGCATTACAATCTTTAATGAATGCGTTAGGAACAGATCAATCCGTTCAGCCGCAAATGAAGGCGCAAGTGTTAGAAGTGCTGAACCAATTACAAAAACCTTTTGGCGAAGTGACGAGCAATGCAACGCTTGGTGAAGCATTAAAGGTATTGTTAAATACGAAAGAAAGTCCTGAACTGCGTTTCTCAGTACTACAATTATTAAAGGATTCTGGCGTGTTACCACGGGAAGCTTCTTTACCAAATTTACAAGCAATGCTTTCTGCAAATGTAAAAAGTCAGACGGGATTGCCACAAGCGATGCCACCTCAATTATCATCAGCGCAACTTGGAAATATTACGAATCTATTGTCGAAGTTACCTTTTTTATCTGCAGGACAAAAAGAAAGTTTAATGACAACATTACGTGCAAATGGCATGCAACCTTTTGTCCAATCACTAATGCAAATGATTGGTGAAAGTTTAGCGAGTCAGCCTGAAAAAATTGGACATGCCGCACAGCAGAAAATCTTATCGCTCTTAAATATGGGTTCATCTTCAACAAATGCTGCAAGTGCCACAATGGCGAGTGTTTTAGAAAACGATCAAGTAAACGAACGCATGCCACTTCTGTTACGCAATGCGGAAACGACTGAACAGCCGATGATTCGTAATCTCGTGCAAAATGCAGAAACGACAGTGGCTACAGCAATGGATGGAAAGATGATGAAAGATGCTTTACAAACAATTTTCCGTTCACTCGGGATGAATTATGAATCTGCTTTACTCGGAAAAGATGCAAAGCCAGAACAATTATCCCAAATGCTTAAACCACAATTACTCGCTTTATTAAACGATGCTAGCGTCGCTTCCAATGTGCGAGAAGCCGCAGAGCAATTAGTTGTTCGTATGAATGGTAGCCCTTTAGCTTCCGTTGAAAACGGTGTAAATCATCAGCTCGTTATGCAATTACCATTAAATTTATTTGGCAAAAAAATTGATGCTACTTTGCAATGGAATGGACGTATGAAAGACGATAAAAAGATAGATGCAGATTTTGCGAGAATTTTATTTTACTTAGATTTACATTCTTTGCATGAAACGGTGATTGATATGCAAGTGCAAAATCGAATTGTCACGGTTACGGTCTTTAATGCAGACGATACCTTGCCGATCATCGGACAACCATTACAAGGGAAATTAAAAGAAGGTTTATCATCGATTGGTTATACATTGTCTGGCGTGTTTTTTAAAGACTTTGTGAAAGAATCGCTTGCTGTAAAACCAACGAAACGAACAGAAACCTATGAAGGGGGAGGCCTCGATTTTCGAATATGACAAATGATAAAATAAAACGAAAAGAAGCGGTAGCCCTTTCCTATGACCCTTCGCAACCTGACGCGCCCAAAGTCGTTGCGAAAGGGAGGGGGAAAATCGCAGAAAATATATTAGCGAAAGCAGCCGAACATGATGTTCCGATTCAAGAAGATCCAAGTTTACTCGAATTATTAGGACAATTAGACATCGATGAAACAATCCCCGAAGAGCTTTACCAAGCCGTTTCTGAAGTGTTTGCGTATATTTATCACGTCGATCAACAACATGAATTAAAGAAACGACAATAAGAAGCAATCTAAAATGAATTTCGACAATTTGCAATCATATGTGGACATTCTATGTCGTTTTTACTACAATAGATACGATGGTAAATTAAAAGAGTCACAAGTTTGATTGGAGGATGTAAGATGAATATCCATGAATATCAAGGGAAACAGATTTTACGCGATTACGGCGTAGCTGTTTCAAACGGCGTTGTTGCTTTTTCACCTGAAGAAGCTGTCAAAGCGGCAAAACAATTAACGACAGATGTTATTGTTGTTAAAGCTCAAATCCACGCGGGTGGACGAGGGAAAGCGGGCGGCGTGAAGATTGCTAAAAATCTTGACGAAGTACGTGCTTATGCAAAAGAGTTATTAGGTAAAATTCTAGTAACGGAGCAAACAGGTCCAGAAGGTAAAGAAGTAAAGCGCTTACTTATTGAAGAAGGTTCGAATATAGAAAAAGAATATTATGTCGGGCTTGTATTAGATACTGCTGCTGATCGCGTTGTGTTAATGGGATCTGAAGAAGGCGGCGTAGATATTGAAGCGGTAGCTGCTGAAACACCTGAAAAGATTTTTAAAGAAGTGATTGACCCAGTTGTAGGGTTAACAGGATTCCAAGCACGTCGTATGGCGTTTAATATGAATATCCCGAAACATCTTGTGAATAAAGCGGTTAAATTTATGGCTGGACTTTATCAAGCATTTGTTGAAAAAGATGCTTCAACTGTAGAAATTAACCCATTAGTTGTCACTGCGGAAGACGACATATTAGCATTAGATGCAAAATTCAATTTTGACGCAAATGCATTATACCGTCATAAAGATATTGTCGAATTACGTGATTTTGATGAAGAAGATGCGAAAGAAATTGAAGCATCTAAGTATGATTTAAGCTATATTTCATTGGACGGAAATATCGGTTGTATGGTAAACGGTGCTGGTCTTGCGATGGCGACGATGGATACAATCAATTACTACGGCGGATCACCTGCTAACTTCCTTGACGTTGGGGGCGGTGCAACGGCTGAAAAAGTAACAGAAGCGTTCAAAATCATTCTTTCAGACGAAGCTGTTAAAGGCATTTTCGTTAACATTTTTGGTGGAATTATGAAGTGTGACGTCATTGCAGAAGGCGTAATTACAGCTGCAAAAGAAGTCGGCTTAGAAGTGCCACTTGTTGTGCGTTTAGAAGGAACGAACGTCGACAAAGGGAAAGCTTTATTGAACGAATCAGGACTTAATATCATCGCTGCTGATTCAATGGCAGACGGTGCACAAAAGATTGTTGAACTCGTAGGCTAAGAAAGGCAGGGACAAAGATGAGTATTTATATTAATAAAGATACAAAAGTTCTCGTACAAGGTATTACAGGATCAACAGCACTTTTCCATACGAAAGAGATGCTTGATTATGGCACGAAAATTGTAGCAGGTGTAACGCCAGGAAGAGGCGGAGAAACTGCAGAAGGTGTACCTGTATTCAATACAGTTGCTGAAGCAGTTCAAGAAACAGGCGCAAATGTCTCTGTTATTTATGTACCAGCACCATTTGCAGCAGATGCAATTATGGAAGCAGTCGATGCAGAATTAGATATGGCGATTTGTATTACAGAGCATATTCCGATTTTGGATATGGTAAAAGTAAAACGTTATATGGAAGGCAAGAAAACGCGTCTCGTTGGACCGAACTGCCCAGGTGTGATTACGGCAGATGAATGTAAAATTGGCATCATGCCTGGTTATATTCATACAAAAGGCCATGTTGGGGTTGTTTCACGTTCTGGAACGCTTACATATGAAGCGGTTCACCAACTGTCACAAGCAGGTATCGGTCAAACGACAGCTGTTGGAATCGGTGGAGACCCGGTGAACGGAACAAACTTTATCGATGTTTTAAAAGAGTTTAACGAAGATCCGGAAACATATGCAGTTGTGATGATCGGTGAAATCGGTGGAACAGCTGAAGAAGAAGCAGCAGCATGGATCAAAGAAAATATGACAAAACCAGTCGTTGGCTTTATCGGTGGTCAAACTGCACCAGAAGGCAAACGAATGGGACATGCGGGTGCAATCATTTCTGGCGGTAAAGGAACTGCCGCTGAGAAGATTAAAGCATTAAATGCAGCGGGCGTAGAAACAGCTGCAACACCGTCTGTCATCGGTGAAACGTTTATTCAAGTGGTAAAAGAAAAAGGACTTTACGACAAAGTTAAAACACATTAATTTGAAAAGTTAGGGCAGCCCAGAACGTCTATGATAGATGTTCTGGGCGCTTCCTATTTCTGATTTATACGTCGCAAGAATGGCTTCTAATTAAGTAGGTAAACTAGCAAATAATTGAAAAAGACAAGAGATTTTTATATGGAGGGATGGCAATGCAATTATCGGATGTAGAAAAACGTTTTCTAGTACTGCATTATATATTTCCTGTTCCATTTCATCGTTTTAAAAAATTATTTGAAGAAGACCCTGAACTAATAGAATTTCCCACATATTCAACGAATAAACTCGCTTATTTATTGAATCTCACACCTCAGAAAGCTAGTCAAATAAAAAAGTATTTAGTGGATCGTTCATGGATTCAAATCGAACAAAACTATAGCTTCCATAGTATTATTCCGATTCCATATCTACATCCAAAATATCCAGAAAAACTACGACAATTATTTGATCCACCTGCTGTGCTGTATTGTCAAGGCGATTTAAAATTACTAGAAAATCCTTTAAAAGTTGCGATTATCGGCGCAAGAAAAGCGACTTTCTACTCAGAGAAAGCGCTTACCTATATTGTTCCACCACTTGTAGAAAATAATATGATTGTCGTTTCCGGGCTTGCAAAAGGCGCAGATACTTTAGCGCATCAAGCAGCGCTGAAATATGGCGGAAAGACGATTGCTGTGCTCGGACATGGATTATTTCACTTATATCCACAGGAAAATCAGCGATTAAAAGAAATCATTGCCCAAAAACATTTATTGGTGACCGAATATCCACCTTATATGCGTCCGGAAAGATGGACATTTCCAATGCGCAATCGGATTATTAGTGGTTTGTCAACGGCTGTTATTGTTACCGAATCAGCGAGAAAAAGTGGGACGATGAGTACAGTTGAACATGCACTAGAACACGGAAAAGATGTTTTTGCTGTACCAGGACCAATTACTTCTGAACTATCAGAAGGTCCGAATTATTTAATTGGCGAAGGCGCAGCACCATTATCCCATGGTTTTCAAGTCATTGAGACCTTAGTAAAATAAGGTTTTTTTAAAAAAATCACATGAAAATTTGCTTTTTCTTCAAATCTGTTATACATTTTGCAACAGGTATTCTTTTGAGGATGAAAAATGCAACCTCTATAGAAGGGGGAAAAATTATGGCAGATTATTTAGTAATTGTAGAGTCCCCTGCAAAGGCGAAGACGATTGAACGCTATTTGGGGAAAAAGTATATTGTAAGAGCATCATTAGGACATTTAAGAGATCTTCCGAAAAGTCAAATGGGTGTAGACACTGAAAATAATTATGAACCGAAATATATTACGATTCGTGGGAAGGGACCCATCCTTCAAGAATTGAAAAAAGACGCAAAAAAAGTAAAGAAAATTTATCTCGCGGCTGACCCCGACAGAGAAGGGGAAGCAATTGCTTGGCATTTAGCTTTCCAGTTAGGGATTGACATTGAATCAAACTGTCGTGTTGTATTTAACGAAATTACGAAAGAAGCAATCAAAGAATCATTTAAAAACCCAAGACCAATAGATATGGATCTTGTAGATTCACAACAAGCGAGAAGAATATTAGACCGCCTTGTCGGTTACAATATTAGTCCGATTTTATGGAAAAAAGTTAAAAAAGGTTTATCAGCAGGACGCGTTCAGTCAGTTGCGCTTCGTTTGATTATTGACCGTGAAAATGAAATCAATACCTTTGAACCTGAAGAGTATTGGAGCATCGGTGCGACGTTCAAAAAAGGGCGCTCGAAATTCGAAGCGGCTTACTATGGCAATGCAAAGAAGAAATTAGCATTAGCCAATCAAGCAGAAGTCAATGCTGTTTTAAAACAGTTAAAAGGTGATGACTTTGAAGTTCATGATGTTGTGAAGCGTGAACGAAAAAGAAATCCAGCAGTTCCTTTTACAACGTCTTCTTTACAACAAGAAGCTGCGAGAAAATTAAACTTCCGTGCGAGAAAAACGATGATGGTTGCCCAGCAATTATATGAAGGGATTAACATCGGAAAAGAAGGAACAGTCGGACTCATTACGTATATGAGAACGGACTCTACACGTATTGCTGACAGTGCTAAAGAAGAGTCAAAGACATTTATTGAAAAAATGTATGGCGAAGAGTATTTAGCGACTGGTCCGAAAAAGGAAGAAAAGAAAAAGGCTAACGCACAAGACGCGCACGAAGCAATTCGTCCGACGGGAGTTATGCGTACGCCTGACGCGATGAAAGCTTATTTAGCGCGTGACCAATATCGCTTATATAAACTAATTTGGGATAGACTTGTTGCAAGTCAAATGGCTCCTGCAATTTTAGATACAGTCCGTGTTGATTTGATCAATGAAGATGTTCGATTTAGAGCAACGGGTTCTCAAGTGAAATTTGACGGTTTTATGAAAGTATATGTTGAAGGCGACGATGATAAAAAAGAAGAAAAAGATCGTATTTTGCCACCTTTAGAAAAAGGAGAGCAATTAAAGTTTGAAGAAATGGAGCCGAAGCAACATTTCACACAACCGCCACCGAGGTATACGGAAGCAAGATTGGTTCGTACGCTTGAAGAATTAGGTATAGGTCGTCCATCGACATTTGCACCAACACTTGACACAATTCAACGAAGAGGGTATGTTACTCTTGACGCAAAACGTTTCATCCCAACTGAACTTGGGACGATTGTGCATAATGCGGTCAATGAGTTTTTCCCAGACATTATTGACGTTGAGTTTACAGCGCAAATGGAAAATGAGTTGGACGGAATTGAAGATGGCGAAAAGCAATGGAAACATGTCATCGATCATTTTTATAAAGATTTTGAAAAGCATGTGGAATATGCAGATGCTGAAATGGAAAAAATCGAAATTAAAGACGAACCAGCTGGTGAAGATTGCGAAAAATGTGGTGAGCCAATGGTTTATAAGCTTGGACGTTATGGCAAGTTTATGGCATGCTCAGGTTTTCCAGATTGCCGCAATACAAAAGCGATTATGAAACCAATTGGTGTCGATTGTCCAGATTGTAAAGAAGGACAAGTTGTTGAACGTAAAAGTAAAACAAGACGTACTTTTTACGGTTGTGATCGTTATCCAGAGTGTGAATATGTATCATGGGATAAGCCAGTTGCAAGACCTTGTCCAAAATGTGACAGCACACTTGTTGAGAAAAAATCGAAAAAAGGCGTTCGTATTCAATGTACAGAGTGCGAATACAAAGAAGATATTCAGTAAAGCAAGCAATTTAGACGGGGGGCTCCGGCTCCTCTTTTTTGTGCGTGTAATAAAAAATATTTTATTCGAACGTTTTATAGTTGATGAACCGACTCCGTTTGTTGTATAGTGAATTGCGGAGGACTTCAGAAAATAAAAATAAATCAGCATTTTTTAAGTGGAGTTCCTTTTGTACACGAAAATGTCACTATATTTATAAAGCTTTCTACTGTTCAAATGGTTTATCATTTTGTTATAATCATAAAGGTTTCAGTGAGGGGAGTGTACATCATGAAAATCTGTCCTTCAATCATTCGCGATGAATATATGCTATACATACAATTAGAGCGCAATTATTCATCACATACTGTCGATGAATATAAAGTGGATATTGATGAGTTTCTTTCATTTTTAACAGTGGAGGGAATTAATGATTTACATGACGTCACCTATATAGAAGCAAGACTTTATGCAACGACTTTATATAACAAAGGATTAGCAAGGACGTCTATTTCAAGAAAAATCTCTTCAGTAAGATCTTATTTTAAATTTGCAAATACCCGATATGGTGTGGCGGATCATGCTTTTACATCGCTTCATCACCCGAAAAAGCAAGAGAAATTGCCTGCTTTTTTTTATGAGGAAGAAATGTCGGCTTTATTTAAAGCTTGTGAGGGAACAGATTTAAAATCACTTCGGGATTACGCTATTCTTGAACTGCTTTATGCAACAGGAATGCGTGTTAGTGAACTAACATCTATCAAAACGACTGATGTCGATCATGATCTAAGTATTGTAAAAGTAATGGGGAAAGGAAGGAAAGAGCGTTATATTCCTTTCGGTAGTTACGCAAATGAGGCGTTGAACGCTTATTTAACGACAAGTCGTCCGCGTCTTATGAAAAACGAAGACCATCCGATATTATTTGTCAATATGCGTGGGAAGCCGTTAACAGAAAATGGTGTAAGCTATATTTTGAATGCGATTATGGAACGTGCTTCGCTGCATATGAAAATATATCCCCATATGCTCAGACATACATTTGCAACACATTTATTGGAAAATGGTGCAGATATGCGATCCGTCCAAGAACTTTTGGGACATTCACATCTCTCTTCGACGCAAGTATATACACATATTACAAAAGAACATTTAAGAAAAACATATATGAACACCCATCCAAGAGCATAGGAGGTTATATTTATGGAATTTCATGCAACAACAATATTTGCGATTCGTCATAACGGGGCATGTGCAATGTCAGGTGACGGGCAAGTAACGGTTGGAAATGCGGTCGTGATGAAGCATACTGCAAGGAAAGTTCGCAAAATTTATGGTGGAAAAGTATTGGCAGGTTTCGCGGGTTCAGTAGCGGATGCTTTTACTTTATTCGACTTATTTGAAGCTAAATTAACCGAGTATAATGGAAATTTGCAAAGAGCGGCTGTGGAATTAGCGAGAGAGTGGCGTGGAGATCGAATTTTACGCAAACTTGAAGCAATGTTACTTGTGATGAATGAGCGTGAATTATTGCTCGTTTCTGGAACAGGTGAAGTGATTGAACCAGATGATGGCGTACTCGCAATTGGTTCAGGCGGTCATTATGCACTAGCGGCAGGACGCGCACTGAAAAAGCATGCTGGGGAGACGTTAACAGCAGAAGAAATTGCAAAAGCAGCACTTGAAACGGCAGCAGAAATATGTGTCTATACGAATGATCAGATTATTGTGGAGGTACTTTAATGACGAATAGAAAGGAATTAACCCCGAAGGAACTAACAGCGCATTTAGATCGTTATATTATCGGTCAAGAGAAAGCAAAGCGCGCTGTAGCAGTTGCGATTCGAAATCGATATAGAAGAAGTTTGTTATCCGATGAAGAAAAAAATGAAATCATTCCGAAAAACATTTTGATGATTGGACCAACGGGTGTTGGGAAAACTGAAATTGCAAGAAGAATTGCGAAGCTTGTCAACGCACCATTCTTAAAAGTTGAAGCAACGAAGTTTACAGAAGTTGGTTATGTCGGTCGTGATGTTGAATCGATGGTCAGAGATTTAACTGAAGCGGGTGTGAGAATTGTGCGCGCACAGAAACGTGAAGAAGTGCGTGAACAAGCGATCAAGCATGCCAATGAACGCCTCATTAAATTACTCGTACCAGAATTGAAAAAACAACAGGGTGGACCTAATCCATTTGAAATGCTTTTCGGGCAAAAGCAAGAAGAAGAAGAGACAGATCATGTACAAGAAGCGGAAGTGCGCCGCAAGCGTTCAGATGTTCGGGAAGCTTTAGCAAATGGTGAACTCGAAGAAAAAGAAGTCACGATAGAGCTTACAGAGCAACAACCATCGCTATATGATGCATTCCAAGGCTCTGGGATGGAACAGATGGGCGCAAATATGCAAGATGCCCTTTCATCGCTTATGCCAAAAAAGAAAACAAAACGTAAAATGAAAGTAAAAGATGCACGAATCGTTCTTGAAGCTGAAGAAGCCGATAAATTAATCGATCATGATGAAATTGCAAGACATGCGATTGAACTTACGGAGCAATCTGGCATTATCTTTTTGGACGAAATGGATAAAATTGCACGTAGTGAAGGAAGTGGGGCATCCGCTGATGTATCACGTGAAGGCGTGCAACGAGACATTTTACCAATCGTAGAAGGGTCTACTGTATCTACGAAATACGGCGCAGTAAAAACAGATTTTATTTTGTTTATCGCTGCAGGCGCATTTCATATTGCAAAACCTTCAGATATTATTCCAGAATTACAAGGGAGATTCCCAATCCGAGTTGAACTCGATAAGTTATCGAAAGAAGACTTTGAGCGCATCTTAAAAGAGCCAGACTTTTCACTAATTCGTCAATACGAGAAGTTATTGAAAACGGAAGATGTCATTTTAGATTTCACTGACGAAGCGATTACGAAATTAGCTGAAATTGCATTCGAAGTGAATGATCAAACTGAAAACATCGGTGCGCGTCGTCTTCATACAATTATGGAGAAATTATTAGAAGAGCTTTCTTATGAAGCGGCTAATATTGGACCTGCAACCATTAAAATTACACCGGCATATGTCGATAAAAAATTGAAGGAAATTGTGAAAAACAAAGATTTGTCACAATTTATCCTGTAATTAAATCATATTAGTTTATTTAATGATTGGAAACCTTTAGAATATTCTATAACATCACTTTAAAACATCCTAGGAGGAAATAATAATGTCATTATTAATAAAAACACGTAAAATTAACGCAATGTTACAGGAGTCTGGTGGAGACGCTGTAAACTTTAAAGAAATGGCTGAGAAATTAAGCTCGGTAATTGAATCTAACGTATTCATCGTTAGCAGAAGAGGTAAATTACTTGGTCTTGAAATTCACCAACAAATCGAAAACGAACGCGTAAAAGACATGTTCGAAAGCCGTCAATTCCCTGAAGAATATACACAAAAGCTTTTCGAAGTAAGAGAAACTTCTTCAAACTTAGACATCGATAGCACATATACAGCTTTCCCAGTTGAAAACAAAGAGCTCTTCAAAGATGGTTTAACGACAATCGTTCCAATTATGGGTGGCGGAGAGCGTTTAGGTACATTACTTCTTGCAAGAATGTCTGAGCAATTCGAAGATGACGATCTAATCCTTGCAGAATACGGTGCAACAGTTGTTGGAATGGAAATCTTACGTGAGAAAGCTGGAGAAATCGAGCATGAAGCACGTAGCAAAGCTGTTGTTCAAATGGCAATCAACTCATTATCTTACAGTGAGCACGAAGCAATCGAGCATATCTTCAAAGAACTAGACGGCGAAGAAGGTTTACTTGTAGCGTCTAAAATTGCAGACCGTGTAGGTATCACACGTTCAGTAATCGTTAACGCATTGCGTAAACTTGAAAGTGCTGGCGTAATTGAATCACGTTCTTTAGGAATGAAAGGAACATATATTAAAGTTTTAAACAATAAATTCCTTGCTGAACTTGAAAAACAAAAATAAATTACAGAGCTGAACTTGAAAAACAAAAATAGTACAAGAGGCTGGGACATAAAAAGCCTAAAGTAAAAAAATTTGAAATTGAGCACGATCACTATAAACTTTTTTAATCTTTTTATACAATTTTGGTT
>CANSAF010000018.1 GCA_947644645.1 uncultured Sporosarcina sp.
GGCTGTGGCATAAAGCTTTTGTTTTTTCGTTGTCTACTTGACAGGACGCAGTTCATTTTGTGTGTATTTTAATTCTGGCTCTTTAGTTAATCGACCTACTAAACTTACGTTATTCATAATGTTCTCCTTTTCCCGTAACTGATTTACAGCCACATCCCTATTTGTCCTCCGTAAAGGGTGACGGATATTTTAATTAGCGAAAAACATTTTGTCATTCACGATTGCTTCCTTTTTATGAACACCTTTTATCGCCGTTTGCATTGTATCCATTTTTAGTAAGTGACAAAGAAAAACAACATTGTATACGACTTTATCCATTCCAAAGTCATAGGTTGATAATGATGCTCTCCACGCCGCTCGCGCTATCACAGTTCCTTCTTTAGCCCAGCCAGCACGTTCGTCTTCATCTTTCACGTACTCAGCCAACAGTCGATTGAACAACAAATAAATTTGCGTTTTATGACATGAGTGAATGACATATTGAAGAAGTTCATTTTGACGTGCTGCTTGATTTTCAATGTGAGCAATCACCATAAACAAGGCAAAGTGTTTTACAAGCCCTTCATGCTCATAATTTTTCCAATCTCTTAAAACCGATTCTTGATTCTTTTTGAAATCGTTACGGTCTTTTCGTTTGTATTCAGCCCATCCGATTAATCGAAGCTGGCGTCCATTCAAACTTTCAGCAGGATGTACAGGTTTTTTCCTTTTACCAAAATACTTTTCGCGTACTTTGTTATAGGCAAGTCCTGATAACTTTGCTTCAAAGTCTAAAACGCCTCCTGAAACGCCACAATACCAACATTTATATACTTGATCTTGGATATTTAACGACAGATAAAACTTGTTTCCTTTTCCCGGCTTAGAATCCTCTTCGCAAAATGTACACTTGCAAAGAGTTTCCTTTTTACCGTGATACCGAGGATTGAACGTAAGTCCATATTCCTCGGCAACTTTTAGAATCTCTGGAAGCATAATCAAGCACTCCTTTTATCAGCATCTCTCAATTTCACGAAAAACGTAAATCCATTTTCAATACGTGTCTGCATTTCAAATTCGCTACCTTCGGAAAGATGCTTCGTTTTCTCAACCGCTTCATGACCTTGTGCAAACACCATTGATTGCTTATTATCCGCGATATTTTTCACATACATTTTTGCAAAAGATACGCCAGCTGGTGTTTTACCCGGTTCATACTTTTCCATGATGAATGTATCGAGCGGTTCAGTAGGCTCGGAAGTCATTTGATTTTCCTGTTGAACAGGCTCTTGAACAGATTCCGATTCAGTTTGAACATTTTGCTCATCCGTCTGAACATACGAAAACTTTTCAAGAAAATTAAAGCCACTTTCATTTTTAATAACCAAAGACAACTCTTGCCCCATTTGAACACGGCTTAGAGAGTCAATTGTTTCTTCCTTCTCTTTTACCAAAATAAGACTTACTTCATTGGTCGCTTTGTCCATTACGTTCAATTTTGCAAACGGTACATTTTGTGGACTTACGCCTTTTTCAAAACTTTGTAGGATAAATACCCCTTCGACAGTGTTTTCCTTTGGCTTTTGAACAGATGTTGCAGGAGTATGTTGATTCTCTGCGACTTCGTTTTGTTTTTGTGGGGCTGGATCAGGCTGCATCGGTACATCCATATTTCCACTATTGCCGTTATTGTTTTCTTCGAGCGATATTTCCTCACGAGTATACAAACCACCTAAAGGGAACTGACGACGAAGTACGAAGACTTCAGCTATTTTCTGAATCATAGCGGAGGGCATTTTATCCCAAACATTTTTATTTTTATACTTCGAGTTAAGTTCCCCTGAATTCGCTTGAAAGTATTCCAGAAAATCAACGAATACGGCTACGGGTCTAAAACGCTTATGATGCATAACTGCATAAGCACCAAGTATTGGACCACGCTTTTGACCGAATTCATGCCTTACACTTCCTTCTGAAGGAATGAACTCGAATGTATCACCTTCTCTAACCACGTTAGCGTTGGGAGGTCCTACATAGCCTTCTTGCGTAGTAGCAACACGGAGCAATCCATCGCGAGTAGTAATGAAAGATGTGTTCGGTCCGTTCTTCGTTTCGTAACGTTGAAAAACGATGTCGCCAAGCAAAGGATTCAAGCCAAAGGTTTCACAGACTTCAATGAAATGGTTCGCCTCTTCTTCAGTTCCATTTGCTGGCTGAACAAACCTATTCCAAATCAACGACTTTTGTTCGTTAGTAAACGTAAGTACTTTTTCCACTTAAACCATCTCCTTTAATTTTTTTAGAAATAAAAATGTCGATTTCACCTATAAGGGATCAATCGAATTTTATGTAACCCACTGCAACAGAAAACGAAAGTTGTTTTGTTTTCAGATCATTTCATTGCTACACTCCTGTCAGTTTTTTTAAAACAAAAAAAGCCGATTTCACCCATAGTGGGATCAATCGGCTTTTAAAATATATATCACGCAAATAATGCGTAAGTATCTAGTGTGCATACAGCAATCTTGGACGTAATACGTCTGCCTAACTTTTCTCAGAGAGAATGAAAATACAAAGGCTAAACATTTGTGTCGAATCTCCTTTAGTGAAAATTAAAAGGTATTACGACTTTCACCTGGAAAAATGGTGACGTGAAAACTAATGAAATATATATGTATATTATATCCACTTCCAAAAGCGATAGCAAATGGATTGGATACTTAGTATAAGCATTCTGATTAACATAGCAAAGCTGATGTTTAAAAAAACTGAATTGAAGTAAAATGAATTAATTTGGTAATCTTTATTTTACAATGTTTTTGATGCATTATGATTACTGATTTTATCTGTAAGTTGATTTATCGCTCGGCAATGGCTTGTTTCCCGGAATAATTACTACCACAATATTATCGGGGTATGTGTTTTTCAATTCATATAATGGTTCTATGTGATCTAAATACACCAATTCTCTAAGATCATTGACTGGTTTATCTTTTTCATTTAAATCTAATAAAACGAAAACTCCTAATTGATCATATGAGTATACGTATGAATGAACTTGCTCCAGGTATTTATCACGTATACTGGCTTCAGTGATTTTTTGTTTTGTCTTTTTTAATTCGATTGGAAATGTATAATTATTGATTTTATAAACAATATCAATTCTGCCTCCGTCTGCAAAATTAATTTCTTCCTCCGATGAACCATATGCAATTCCTGAGTATTGAAAATGCTTAAATAAACTATCTTGAAGATCTTTTTCAGAAGCCGTAGCTCCTTTACCTTTATGCTTTTCAGTATACAAAAAGTTAAACATTTCATCTCTTCTATTTCTAACAGTTAATATTAGGTACCTTATTATCTGCTCCATTATTTGCATAAAGATATGAAGCTTTTCATTACTATAGTTTGGAACTTCTTTCTTAATAGAGCTATACAAACTATTAAAAATTTCTTCTCCTATTTGAAAACCCGTAATAAATTCGTAGTTACTTCCGTGCCTAGCCATTGTATATTCTGCTATCACTTCCAAAACATGATCTAAGTCTTGGATATCGTGGGTTGTCTTAAACCTTTTTACTAATTCAGCAACATTCCCTCCCCGAGTAACACTGTCTATTTTCACACAAGCTTCAATAATTGAATCATTGTCCTTTTTTTTTTCGTCTTTTTTTATTATTTCTAAAAGGTAGCTTAAAAAATTGCTTAATGATTTATCATCAGAATAACTGGAAATTATAGTGTTTATTCTTATCTCGTAATACGGAAAGTTTTTAAAATATAAATTTTCGAGTATATTTTCATTTACTTGTGATTGTAATCTAGAAAGTAAAGTTTGTTGGAATCCACTGCCAGAAAGAGAGACATTCAAAAGCTCGTAGTGGTATTCTGATAATTTCTTAAATTCATTGAAAAAGTCTATCCACAGATTGTGATTATTTGTTGATTCATATATACTTTTCAAGTTGTAAAATACTTTATTTAACTTATATTCAATAGCGAGCAGGTTTTGATTATAGTGATATGCAGATCTAACAGATAGAAGATTAAATATATTTTCAAAAGAATTATCCATTTCTTTTTCATTTGTTGTGAAAAAGGATTCAATAAACTTACTAACATTATAAAAATAATCTGCGTCCGTTCTATTTTCGATTTGTGTTCTTGCATAGTTGAATAACGTAGAACTTCTATTTAACATATCAATAAATTCTGCTTTATCATCAGAAGTATTACACTCCAAAAACTTCAATAAACCCAATCTGTAATAAGCCTCCGAAGAAACCTCAGGATTCTGATGTTCTATACAACTTTCTAACTTTTCACTTACGCACTGATCATCGAAGAACATGGTTAAATATCTTAACGAAGTTATTAATACAAATGGATCTTCTTCATTTTCAATATCTAATAACATGTCGAGAGTAGAGCCTCTTCTCACTTTATTGATAATGGTTAAAAAAACAAGTGCCTCAATAGTAAGGGTCTTTATATATGCATTATTTTCGTTTTCAAGAACCTTTCTAAAAAATCGCTTTAATTCTCTTTCTGAAATATGTTCAATATTATCCCGTTCAGTAATCCAATCTTCCATAAAAACAATTTTGTCAGTTGCTTCTTTGTCGAAGAATTTTTCGTATAAAGTTCCCATCTATTTCACCCTATTTTAAATTTAAAATACGCTTACTCCCGTTTCTCTTGAATCAACTTTTTCAGCTATACTTGCATTCTTTAATGGCTCTAAAGCTGTCCCGATTATTATTTGCAAATCATCACCATAGTTTTTTTCAATTTCCTTAAATAGTGATGATAGCCCCTCCAAATCTTTACTTATTACCTCCTCCTTCCCTGGGGAATCAATAATAAGGAGCCTAGGATGTCGACCAACGGAGAATACAATATCTAATTGAATTAAGCTAATGAAAAAAGCTATCTTGGCTCGCAACTGTTCCCCTTCATTTAATTCGCCGAATCTAGTTAACTCACCATTCTGAAGGTATTGAATTTCCAAATTGTCCGTGATTACAACGTCTGTGACGCTAACTAATCCAAATGTATGAATTTGTTTTAGTATTAAGGATTTCAAGCTTGATAGTATACTATCACTTTCCTTAATTCTAATAACATTTAGTTCTTTAATTGCAGAGTCCAAAACATCGATTTTATCATATAGCTTCTCCGTTGAAGAATCTTCATTCTGTGAATCTAATCGGCTGAGTCGATATTCTAATTCTATTTTTTTTTCAATAAGGTTTGATAAGGAATCGATATCTTCTTCAGTAAATTCAATTAAGCTAAGCGACTCTTCAATTTCTAGTAATTCACTTTTTTGTAATGCCGCCTCTTTTTCTTTTAATATAATTTCTTGATTTAGTACTTCATATCCTACTTTCAATTTCTTCTGTTGCTCGACTAACTCTGTTAACTTTGACTCCAAAACTTCTTTTTGATTTTGATTGGTTTCTGATAAGTTATTTTCACAAAGCATACATTTGTGTTCAATCTTTTCAACAGATTTTCTTTCTGGTACGATTTTTTGTTCGCATCGTGGGCATGCTTTCACTTCCAAATTACTAAAAAACATACCAAAGCTTAATTCTTCTTCCAATCTATTTATTTGTTTAATAAATTGGTTAATTTGTATTTCCATTTCTTTTTCGTGTGACTTCAGATTTCTTAAATCCTCTTCTGCTTCCTTAATCAGTTCCGCTTGATCATTGTATTGTTCTAAGTTAAAACTTTTCAGGAAAGTACTTTTTTGCTTTTGTTTCAGGAAATTGATTTCTTCATTTACTTTATACAGTTCACTTTCGACATTCGAATCATTAAATGAATTGTCTTGCGAAATCGAAAGGAAATTTTGTTTCTTCAAGTTGTTTGATAAATGTTCTTTGTAGTGGTTTAAAGAATTAATTGCGGAAGTTAGTTGAAGGCCAAGTAACATTTCCATTATTTTTTTCTCTTGCCCGCCAAAATCCTGATTTAAAAACAGAACATTGTAATCCTTTGATTCAAGGTAGATAGACTTGTAGTAGGTCTTCCAAGTAGTTTGATTTTCTACTAAGTCTATTTTTCTTTTATCGCTACTTGTCCATTTCAAACCATAGTAAGAAAGCTCTTTAAAGAAAAAGTCTTCCATAGACTCTTTAAAATATTTATCAGTATTGGCCTCAAATTGGATTAAATGTGGCTCAAATGTTTTTTTCTGTTCCCTGTAGGTTAATAGCTTCTTCAAATTTACTCTATAAAGACCACTAGAAGTTCTTTTTCCTAGTAGATTGATATAAACCGTGTAGGAAACATTTCCAATATTAAACTCAAGAAAAATTTCATGTAACCAACTTAACACATCTTTTTTTATAGAGTTCTTTTCACCTGTGAGAGCAAACTTGATCACCTTGAAAAGTGAAGATTTCCCTTTACTGTTATCGGCGAACAAAACATTAACACCACTATCAAATATTTTTTGATAATTTATTTTTTCACCTGTATTTTTTTGCCCCATAATTTTCATTTGATTTATTACTAGTCTTTTTCCAAGAGAGAGTGGGCTATCCTTTTCATAGTCATCTAAAACAACTATTTTTTCAATTTCTTGATATGTTAATTTATCGCCATGTATATTATGTAAATGAGAAACAAAATCATCAAAATTAAACATTAAAGTTCCTCCTCAAATAACTGGAAATATTTCTCCTTAACTTCCTGCTGAATCCCTTTGATATATTGATTTATTGGTGTAGTTCTATATTGATCGTATTCATACTGCTTTATTTTTAATTCCGTTCCTGATAAGTTTCCAAAATATTTTTTTATTAACAACAATCTTTCTTCGTACCACTTTGCTTGTTGTATATTCGGCAATATTTCTTTTTCAACTTTGTTTATTCCAAAACCACTCAAAAAATATAATTTATCGAAAACTTTTCCGGTCACACTTCTTCTACTTTCAAATTTAACAAAGCCAACCGTTACTAAAAATAATATTATATGATCAATTTCTTCGTATGCCCCAAAGAAATATCTTAACATATCTTCGCGTCTTAACTCCGGTTCATTTGAATTAAATATCGATTTTACATGTCGTTGAATTTGATCTTTACAATATCCCTTTTCTCCCACTAAATTTAGCAATTCATATGCTAAATAATCAGGATATCTAATTAGAAAATCTATTTTTTGTATTTTCACTTCGCTCTTAAACACTTTTAAATATTCCGGGTAAAGTTTAGATGTTCCTTCGATTTCATCAGATAAGAAATAAAAAATCAATAATATTCTTAATTTCTCCCTATAATAACCTCTTTCTTCCATGTTATAGCCACCTCGAATTAAGTTAATATCTTCATCTTATCATAATTCGGACTATTAACATATTAGTTATACTAATCCACCTGTGTAATTTGCCCTTAAATAACTTTTCATTACCATTCCTTTATGCTCATCTTTTTGATTAGCATCTTTATTTTTTAGGTAGATTGTACCCTTAATATAGGGGTTGATTGAAACACATTTAGTTATATTTTGTTTAAGTCAAAGCTTTTAGTATCCGTTAAAAATAATTACCTTCTACACATGAACCAGGTATTTACAATCTAAAGTAGAGATAAATTCTCTCTCACTGTTTTGATAACTGAAATAACCCAGCATCATTCCTTCAATGGATATTCAGAGTACTCAATCACTGTCTAGTTCCATATTCATCGATATTTTTCCTTCAGTAACAAACTCGCCCGACTCATCCAGGAAATAGAACAGCTTTCGAAGGTCTCCAATACTCTCTCGTAAATCCACATCTATGGCCACCCTTACCTTTAGTTTTTTTGCATTTACCTTTATCAGTTGCAAGTGCCTTATAGATTCTGTAATAATGATAAGACGCTCGTTGAAGTGTTTACCGCCCCATTTCAAATACATAAGCAAATCATTTACATCACCTCGTACCACATACACATAGATTGGCTTTCCATGAAATTGAATTGCACCACTGAATGGTTCTTGTGTCGGCAAAACTTTTGATTCAGGAAAATGTTGAAACAGTTGGAAAAACAGAAGACGTTTCAAAACATCCTCTATTTTGTATTTGATCCAGTAGTTACTTTCATAACAGTCATTCAGCCCAGCAATGACTGCTCCATTTATTCCTAGTGAGTAAATCGGTACGATTTTTTTCTCTCTATGGATTTCATGCCGTACTATTTTCTTTTCCGCTGCCATTTGTTTTAATCGTTTCTTATCCAAAGAAAATAATCGGAAGAGTTGCGCTCCCCCAATTACCCCTACTGCTGCTAATGCCTCCAATGCTTTCCGCTCTTTCAGTGATTCTCCGTTGACAAAATCTGAACGTTTTATGTTTGATGGTATTCGTGTCCAATGCAAGCTCCATTCATGAGATAAAGAAAATGGACTGGTTGACATGAATTTCTCCTCCTTATATTAGAAATAAGGGGTCCAGATCATTTTAACCTGACCCCTCGATGTTTTTACAGCACACGGGTAATACGGGTGCGAATCTGTTCTTTTGCTGCATCAGTTTCTAACACACGGACCAATACCCGGTCACCTCTTTTGACATTTTGGAACTTCAAATGACGGGCCAATGAATCGACTCCGGCTTCTAAATTGACGAATACACCGTATTCACGCACACCGGAAACGGTCCCGACATATTCATTACCAGATGAGTATCGACCAATCGAACGCAACCACGGGTTCTCTTGTGTCGCCTTTGCACTTACAACAACTTTCTTCTCCTCTTTATCAATCTCCAAAACTTTAACTTTCAGGTGATCTCCTTGCTTGACCTCTTCCGTTAAATCGTCAATCCAACCGTACTTAATTTCTTCAAGTGGAAGTTTCACTTCAATTCCACCGATATCAGCGCGTACAAGCGATGGGCTTACACTGCGAACAACGGCAATGATTTCATCATCAACCTCAATTTTCTTTAGAGTAATGGATGCCATATGTTCCAACGCAGCAATACGTGATCCAGTGAACACTTCTGCTTCACGGTCATAGTTCAGAACTTTAAACGCAACAGACTGGCCTGTCATGGCTCGGAGCTGGCGTAAGTTGGCAGCACCCGTAAACTCCAATGGGATAAACCCACGGATGTTACCAAGTGTTACCACAGCGCAAGGTTTATCAAGCAGCGTTTCAATTCCAGTCATCGAAGCCTGTAGAATCGAATTATTTTGGTAAGCGCCGTAAACTTTTTTCCAATCATTATTAAACTCATTTTCCACCTGTACTTTCGATGGGTCAAAACCCTCGATTAGAACTTGCAAGTTGTTTTCTGTCATTTTATATTCTCTCCATTTCAATAGTTTATTTTTGTGTGAAATTAAAACCCGTTTCATTTTGCATTCTGGTTGAATTATCCTTTGCGATTAAAATTGGCAATAAAAATAACACCACTCATTAATCGTCTAGTTCCGATTAGCGAACGATGTCACGCATTTATTAGAACTAGAATTAGAATTAAAACTAATCCCAAAATCCATCATTAGACTTGACTACATTGCTCGTTTCCTTCTTTCTAGGATTTGAATTCGGTTGAACAATACCCTTCTCTTCATTGGAAGGAACGGTAACAACTGCTGGCTTATCCGTGACAATTGTCTGATTGAAGTCATGTTTAACTTCCTTCTTATGATTGTACGAACGCTTATCCTCTTTAGAGTTACAGGCAAGTTTTTTCTTTGTCGCAAAAAACTCCATTTCCGCTTCTGGTGCAATATCTGGGCTTTCGACAGTAGATGTTTCTAACGAATGAAGTGATTCTAGTTCAGGCTGGGTATTAGATTCAATTGGGGTAGCAGTTATTTGTTCTGTTTGTTCAGCTCCCTTCTCTATTTTTTTATTCACCCGTTCCCGAAAACGATCAAGCAGCCTATTCTTAGTGACCTCCTCAGATTTTTTACTTTTTTCCTTTTTAAAAGTTGTTTTGTCTTCCCATTCCCTAAGTTCTTTCCAATTTCGTGGAACAAAATGACCTTTTGCTAAAGCGGGTTTCTGTGGTGTACCATCTTCTAAAAGTTTATGGACAAAGTTGAATTTGGGTATGCCGTCCATTAAATCTGTTGGATCAAAACGATATTCTTCATCCTCTGTATCCCGATATGAATCTGGAAACAGCCGTGGCAACAATATTCGGTTCTTATATGTGCTTTGCCGCATGATGACTTTATCTTTACCGAATTCATCCGCAAAGTCTTGAGCATCCTGTGCGGATATGCCGCCAAAACAGATTTTGTTTCGGCAAGACGTAAGAATCGCCTGTTTCATGGCTTTTGGTCCAAGACTCCCCGATTCAATTTCGAGTTGGCCAAGTGATTGTGTCGCAAAAATACCCGCAACCCGGTATTCGGCAGCGAGTGACAAGAATATCTCTACATCTGGATTAATGTAACGGCTGTATTCATCCACAATCAAAAAATGAGGAATACGTGTATCTTCCGTTCCTGGTCTCCTAAACGTTCCGTTTTGCAGATGCATGATAATAAATTGGCCGAAGGCATCCCCGGCTTTTCTTAGCCTACCTAGTGCCGTGTTAACTGCGAGGACACCGCCTGTTTCCAAGTGTTCATCAATATTCACATCACTCTTACCGGTCATAATTGTTCGCAGGGCCTCGTTACTAACAATGTTTTCTAATTGTGCTCTTAACCCAATTACGAATTGCTGATATTTCTCACGCATACTTCCAAGTAGTTCCGCCTCAAAGAAATGGACTAAATCTGTCATCCCGTCACGACGCTTTAACTCTGTAACCTTTTGTTCCAATACATTTTGATCACGCAGCGTGTTCATTACATCGACGATATCCATGTTGTTGACATGCAATTCTTTAAGCAGCTTAGTGACATTTCGTGCTGATAGTTCCTGTACGGTGGCGAAGAACGCATCCTGCTTCCCAAACAATCCTTTTAATACAACGACCGTTGCTTCCGCTACTGTATCCGTGTCACCCTCCATTGGATTGAATCGTGCTGAATCTGGTTTATCGGGATCAACGTGAGTACACGGGATATCCATTTCTTCACACATTTCAGCAACCATTGCCGCCACATCGCCTTTTGGCTCCACAACAGATATACCTAAGGGGATACCTCGTTTCTTTTGCAATAGCAATTGGTATATCATCGGTTTCAATATCGTCGCTGTCTTACCACAACGTGTAGGTCCAACAGCAAGCATATGTGTGAAACAGTCGCTTCCTTGCCATACGATTGGCATTCCCATCTACCTCAACTCCTTTCACTATCATTTCTTTATCCAATCCCACTTACCGAAGTGCTCATGTATCGGATCCAATTTAAATGGAGCACGATTATCTTCTTGAAAGCTGAACAACGTCTGAATGGTTCTTGAAATTTTATATCTGAGTAATTCCAGATGTTCTTTGTTCTGTTTTCTAATCAACAATTGATTTGATTGTTCACCTTCCTCCCATAATAATTCTGGTAGCGCATTGGCATTTTGGGATATACGTTTCGCCCAAAATTGCATATCCTTTTTATAGTTACGAGTATCCATTATCCTCAACAGTAGAAGTGATGTCTCAAGGACAAGAAATCCCAACTCGATTAATTCAGGTGGACTTTGCTTCGCTACATGGACTTCGACTTCCGGGTAGATATACAGCTTATTACTATAGATTATAGACTTGAATAACACTTTGTGGTTTCCCCCTTCCGTAAAAAAACAATAAAAATAACACGCTTCATTCAATTGCTGAACGAAACGTGTTTTGTATAGTAAAACGTATATATTTTATCCTCTGAAAAGACATTAATATTGTTTAAAAACCTTATCTATCTGCCGCAAACGCACCTATTACTTATATAGAAGTCGCAGTCTTTCGTCAACTTTCTTTAGCTTGACATCGAGTGAGGGTTAGTTGCCTATATACAATCACTTGTGAACATGAGTACTTTTACTTTCACCCCGTAAATTCTCCAACAACGATATCTTTCACATAAGAAAGTAGTTTCATAAAATATGCAGCATTAAATTAAATCTCCGAAATTCAAAATTTCCAAATCGTTTTCTGAATTATAATACTTCTTCCCATTAAATGTATCCCCATAAGGAATTTCACTGACAAATTGATAAGAATACGATTCCGATACATCGCCTTTAACTTCATAATTAGTCGAGTGGTAAATCTTTCCGAACTTTCCAAATGAAAGAAAGATAACCTCTTTGGCTCCGGCAGCGAAAAGCAAATGCTTCGCTGATTCAGCCGAGTATCCATTAGTAATGTAGTCATCAATAATGCATATCACTTTGCCTTTAATTTTATCAATTAATTTTGGATTTACGATTAAAGTATCGAAATCTTTATCGCTTTTATAAGTCAATCGTAATCTACCACTGCTATGTTTAGCTCTCATTGGCATGTGTCTAATCAATATTTCCGGTCCAGTTCTGGGCCCACCATTTATAAGTACTCTAAGGGCTTCTTTTAAAAAAGAAACAGATGTAACTGTATTATCAGGGTTTGATGAAGGGAAAGTTCCCCAATAATCAACCCTATCAAAATAAGGATTTGTTGTTACTTCGTTAATCAAATGGAATAATAGAAGAAGTAAGATTCTTTGATCCCTTGAGGATCTATCACCTTTTAAATTTGTTTCAAAAATTTGTTTCACTCTAGCTTCTTCTTCAGGTCTGTAATAGGTATTTGCATTGTTTAAACTGATAACACTGAAATTATTATCAAAAAACATTTGAAAATAATTTTCTTTATGAATTTCAAATGCCTTTAAACAATCGACAACATTTTGAAATTCAATGATTGGCAAACCATATTTTTTCACTTTATCAGAAATGACAACTCTGCCATTACTCATTGACTCTGGATTAAATATTGGTATTTTGCAGTGGAAGGAAAAAATTGCATCATCTTCAACAATACCTATAAAGCCAAAAATCGCACCTTTCTCTTTTAATTCCTTGATTTTATTTTTAGTTTGAGCACTTCGATTGACAAATTTCATTTTACTTTCATACTCTTTAGGTATTTTATTTTTTATTATATTAATTGTTCCTTGTCTAGCTACAATTGCTAATAGTACATCTTCATCATCAAACAAATCTGCAAATTTCAAGTTCTCTTCAATCAATTTATTGTCTTCAGTAAAAAAAACTAATTTTGATATAAAAACCATTTTGTTTTTTTTAGTCATTTAGCATTTCGCCACCAAATCCATAAATTTTATTGTTAATTAATTCGTCTTCCTGGTCCACAAATAAAATCTTCTTACCAGCCTCACTCGCATTTCTAATTGTATTCATAGTTCCACTTTTTAAATTCGTTTCTGTAACTACTACTATATCGCTGATATTTGCTACATATTGATTTCTATCTAAAAAACTAGATTTATAAGTATTTTCTTTTGGACCAATGGATGTTAACAACAAACCTTTGTTTAATATTGTTTTTGCTAACTCATGGTTTTCCTTCGGGTAAATTTTTTTGAAATTTGTAGGTAATACGGCAATCGTCTTGCCTTTATGAGCAATAGCTGTCTCATGTGAAATCGTATCAATACCTTCAGCTAATCCACTAACAATAACATAATCTTCTACAACAAATTTTTGGGTTAACTTCTTAGTGATTTCTATTGCTTTTTGGGATGGATGACGAGTACCTACGATTGCCACTCTTTTCTTGTTAACTTCTAAAAGTGAAATATCTCCTTTTGAATACATAAAAAGTGGCATTATTTTTTCAGGCATTAGAACTGTCATCTCATTCACATCATACTTAAAATATATTTTACTTATACTACCTCTTAAAAAGTCATCTTCTTTAAATAGGTCACTTTTAAAATTTCTGTATTTCAAGTAATTTTCGGCTAACTTTCTATCTTTATCAGTAAATTTACTTTCCAATTCGGGATATATTTTGTATCCACTATTAAAAATAATTTTTATAGGATCTATTCCTAAAAGAAAAACATCTTGTAAAAGGGTATTATTAAAGCCGAACTGTTTTAAGAAAAACAATTCACTTCTTACATTCTCCACCATAGCGTAACCCCTTCTTTATAATCAACTATACCTCTAAAAAATAGATATCGAAAATTTTTTGTACAAATGAATCATTATAAAAATAAAACCATTTCCCCTCGTACTTCATTCAGAGGAATGCTATTTCCAGGTTATGGTCCATTTATTGTATTAGAAATAAACATTAATTAAATCCACGAGACATTAATTTAATTGTCACTTAATACTAGGTGTTTGTCAATTTTCCTCATTATCAGTAGATGCTCCCAATATGATTCTTACATCCCCACGTTCAATTCTCTCCTTTTCCTCGTTACGTTTTTCAAAATAGCTTTTGTTTGGCTGTTCCTCGATTCGCTGGTTCCCACGCTTTTTCTTGTAGGAGATTTCGGCACGGATGAAGACGACATTCAAATAAACAGCGACTACCACAAGCAATACCAACGTCAATTTCATCATTGTGAAATGTGATAGAAACTTTTCCATCTTCCAAGATGAATAGACAAAACTTGATAGCAGCATGACACCAAATAACGTCATTGAGAACCCCATCAACTTGTCTAATTTCTTATTTTTGTTCGGTTGAATTCTACACACTATTAAATGAATGGCAATAGCCGTCAGCCCGGACAACAAGATTAACTTTACTGATGGGATATAGACACCGTTATACATACCAGTGACCCCTAGTGCTGCAAGTATAAAACTAATCGTCACGACGATAATTTGCAATTGCATCACCCCTTCTTGATACGGGCTTGCGTAACTTCTAAATTCAACACGAAGACAAATTCATCCGCTAAAAGCTTACGCATCGTTCGATACATCCTTTTCTGGTCTTCTTCATCAAGATGGACCGCAATTTCATTGTTGAGTCCCTTTTCATGTTCAGTCAATCGCGTTATCGCTAGTAGCTCCGGAATGATTTCATAATTGGTTTGCATGTTATTATCCCCTCTCAATTTTAGTTTAATTTGATTTCAAAATGTATTTTGAAGAAAAGTTCCTTCTATTATATAGTTATTTATATTGTGGTTAGATAATCCACAAGATCCCCCGAGTCAATTTCGAGGTAATCGATATGATGAATCTCTTCTAAAAGCTGCTCGTGCATATCACGTGTATTTGGAGTAGTTACCAATAGCACTTTCCGTCCGTCTAATTCGTACATTTCTTTGCGGTATTGTTTGATGTTATATAATTTGACCAAATCTGTGTCGAGCAGATTCACAAGATACTTTTCTTCCCCATTGTGTCTAACCACTCGCTCCAAACCATCGTATTGTTTCTTGCTTCCGCTAACAGAAGACGTTTTGAAGGACAGGTCATAGATTTCGTAGTCTTCCAGAAACTTCATGACGTTATTTTCATCTTCGAATAAGCGTAAATAGTATTTTGCAAACGTATAAGGGAAGATTTTCAGGCTTTGACATTTAACGATAACGGAATTATTTGTTGAGAGTTGCTGGACAATGGTGCTGTAACTGGTTGCACTTTTAGCGAATAGTATATAGTTTGGATTTCCAAAATCCCTCAATTCTTTTGCTGTCTTCATCAGATTCTTCATTCCTACTCCGTGCAAGAACATATAGAATAAATATTCCGAACCGCTTGGACTTGTCAACATGCCTTGCACATTTGCACCGCGGTTCAACTCGAATTTCTCTTTTACATCCCTGCTGTCCTTCATTTCCCAACCGTACCTTTCTAAATCAATCATCACATCATTGGTGGATAGCAGGAATGGAAGACGTCGGATATTCACTCGTAATTCATCGGCCCTCCGTTCAACAGTCACTCCCTGCTCTCTCAAGCAGGAAATGCCGATTTCACTAATTCGATGATAGGAACCTTGTCTATTTTGGTTTGCAAGATACCCACTTATCGGATGGGTACTGATAAGTCTTGAATTACGCAGAATCCGTAATTTCTTGTACGTGTACCAACGTGACATTTCGTAGCGTCGCATGATCTGCTCCGTACTCAACAGACGATGTTCGTACAGTCCAAGAAGTATCTCAATATCACGAGCTTGCAGAACCTTCACCACCTGTTTATTGCCCGTCTTCGACATGTGTTCCCTCCTTTTTGATTGTTCGCCCCGGCTGTTTATTTTCGGTCACTTCTACACTGCGCTACGAATTGATTCAACTAAACCTCTCCGTTTCATTCAATTCGTCTAGAATTCAATAAAGCCAATAGGCACTTATGTTTAACCTTTAAATACTGGGTGCAATACAAAGTCCCTGTTGGGTACAATATAGGGGTTCCGAAAAACTCTTTATATTGCACCTAAAATACAGGGCTTAAACTTGGGTACAATATTCAAATGCTTTAATACAATTAACCCCAAAAATCTTCTGGTTTAGTATTTGATGAACGCTCCAACCGTTCTTTGTCCTTGCTAACTTTTGCTTTCTCTTTCCTCTTCACTTCAGTTCTATATTCTTCAAATATTTCTTCCTGCAATGTTGATTCGGGGATGTTTGCTATATGAAAATACTCTTCTTTCAAATAGCTCATAAAATCCTCAAAATTTTCCTGCGACACTACAAAGACTTGCACATGATTTCCTTTGGGATCAAGAAATCCTATATCAAAATTCCATACCCTCCACCAGCTATCGTCACCGATTAGTCCTGTATGCCGTATTGCATCTTGAATAAGCTTTCGATTTCGATTATCTAAATCACGGATAATCTTATTTTCAAAATGTTGAGCGATGATAATTACAGACTTATCAAATTGATAATCGATCTTTGAAAAGTCATATGAGTCATGGGTTGCACGAAAATAATAATGTCTAATCATTGCTAGATAATCCCTATCAGATTCTTTATAAAGTGGTAAAGCACCTTCGTATGAAAACTGAAAAACTGGATAACCGTTGATAACCATTGGTTTCACCTTCGCCATTGGGTAGACCGACGTCCTCTTAATGGCAGCATCATTTCCTCCTAACTTATTTATTTGTGACATTAAATAAATTTTCATTTCCTCTAGGCTTTTTAATTGCTCGAAAAGCATTTTCTTTTCAGATTCCACCAAATTCATTCCTTTCTTATTTGGGGACGTTATTTCACCAGTTAATCCCTTGATGCATCTGCATTCTTAAAACCCAGCGTCGGACGTTTATAATCTTTTTCCAACACGAATAACCCAACGTCAGACGTTAGGTAATAGAATCCTTATAACAGCACCATTTGGAGAGCATTTTCACGTCGGACGTTCATTTTCTTCAACGTCCGACGTTGGTAATCGGAAACCCTGTTCTATCAATGTTTACACCTCATATTAACGTTGGACAAATCATTTCCGTATATTTACTACCCACCAACAGCCGTATATTCAGTTAAATATGGCATCGGATCTTCTTTTCCACCGGCACGAATTATTTCAAAATGTAGATGATTTCCGGTTGATGTTCCGGTTGAACCACATGTGCCGAGTACGTCCCCTTGAGAAACCACATCATTTATTTTTACTTTCGTGGAATTTAGATGGGCGTACAATGTTGTGACTTCGCCATGATTAACAATTACATGTAGCCCGTATCCATTTGACCAACCTGTTCCAGAAGCAAAAATAACATTACCGCTTTGGGCTGAAAGGATGGGGTCATTATTTGCACAAGCAAGGTCTACACCCGTATGAAGTCTTACATCGCCAAAAACGGGATGTCTTCGATAACCAAATGGACTAGTAATCCGTAGCTCGTTTAATACAGGAAGCATCCAGTCACCTACGACATGCACTTCACAGTTCATTGTTAGCCCACCAAATTGAGCTACCAACGTAGTAACATTTGGTCCCCAATGTTTATTTAATCCGGTTGGATCATTGTCTGCTCCAATTGGGGCATACACGCTACCTAAATCTACAATCGTTGTTAAACCGTCCTTAATAATACGATTGTGCAGCGTATTCCCCATTGCGTTTAAACCATCTTCAATTGTAGGGAATGAATATAAATACTTACTACCTGTTGCGGGGTCCATCAAACCACCGGGATTGTTTTTCACCATAACCGCCGATGATGTTCCGAATCCCGTTTCATGAAAAGCCACTGCCGACATCAACACTGGGTCTATGCCATACTTTTCTGCAACATCAATAAATACTTGCCCTTTGCCTGTAAATTTTCCAGCATCATTAAATTGAGAGAAGAATACTGCTTCACTAATTTCTCCATCAGCACGACATATCGCACCACCCCCAAAGTTCATCTGTTCATCATCTTCTTCTGTAAATATTACAAATACCCCGAAGAAAAGAAGAAGGGCAAGAAGCGAAAACATTAATAGCAAAGCTGGGCTGGCTATAACTGGTACAATCCATAACAACTTTTTCATATTTATTCCACGAACTACTTACTCTTAAAAGAGGTTTTGTTCGCTCCCTCCTCCCTATCTTTTATCTTCATAGTTCAAGTAATACTCAACAATTTGAAATTTAAGGCTGTCGTCTTTTTCAAACATCAAACTGTAAACATCCGTATCCTTTCTGGTTTTCCCATCACGATCAATCACTTCACTTATAACCACCGCATCCCATGAAATAGCAATTAATGTCGGGGCAACAGGTTCTTTAATCTCCACTGACAGAACTTTTCTTGAAACGATTCCTTTCACATCTTTTAACCCCGTAATTTTTTCTTCTTCGCTATCTCTCAGGTAACTGATATATCCTTGATCCAGCAGTCCCTCAACGGATTCTAAATGCTTAACAGGTGATGCCTTATCAAACTCATGAAACTTTAAAGCAAATTCATTTGCAATTTCCGTTGTTTTCTCCAAATCCTTATTGCTGAACATATCGCTTTGAGTCGGATTTTTTGAAACTTCCTCTGGTATTTTCAAATAGTTCTTTTCAGGCTTCTCTTCTACAACGTCAATATTTCCACTTCCTTCTTTTGAAGTATATTGCCATATATTTTCTTCCTCATTTTCATTTGGGGTTTGTATAGAATTATCATCTACACTGTTCTTCTTTCCTTTATCGACAAAACCGATAATAAAACCCAATAATAAAAGCGTGACAGCTAGACCCATCACGCCATAAGAAACTATTCTTTTTGTTTTCTCACTCACTGAAAGTGTCAACTCCCTTTTCTAGTTATTATGCTAGTTTCAAAAAACTCATTTACTACTCTGGAAAATTATCTAACGATTTCAGGTTATTGCCTTCAATAATGGCTTTTCTTTCCTTTTCCAATTCGATGGCCCTTCTTTCATTTTCAATGTTGCTAGCAAACGTGTCTGCAAAACCATTTTTCCATTCGCCTTTTTCAGCTTGTTCAACTACCAAATCGAAATGTCTGTTCATTTCACTTGGACTGACATTGTTTAAACCACGATCACCTAATTTATCCAGGGTTTGATTAATCATTTCGGCTGGCACACCTTTGTTCGCAAGCTCATTTGTCACCATTGATTTATTCAAATGAAGTTCATATTCCACTTCACCGTATACATCTTGCTTCTCTTTCTGTAGTTGAATCGTTTTTCTTTCATCAGCAATACCTTTTGCAAATGTCGCAGCATAGTCATCATTCAATTCGCCTTGCATCATCAATTTGTCGTGTTGCGAATGCAATTCTTTCGGACTTACATCGTGCAAACCTTGTTGATCTAAAGCAGTCATTGTTGCATCAATCATTTCTGATGGGATTCCTTTGTCAGACAGAACTGCTTTTGTTTGTTCTCGTTTTTGTTCTCTTCCGGCAAATAATAAATCTTTTTCTTTTTCGATTGCATTGCTTCTTCGGTCATCTGAAATACCTTTAGCAAACGTTTGAGCAAAATTACCGTCCAAATCACCTTTATTACTAATTTTCGCAAATTGCTCATTCATTTCTTCATCACTTAAATTGGTTATCCCTTCTTTTTCAAGGGCTTCCCCCGTCTCCTCTTTCATTTCAGGGGTCAAGTTTTTTTCATCCATAAAGCCGGCTAACTTACCCTTGTCAGTAGCAGAAAGCTTTGCAGCTTGTTGAGTTTTTGTCATCTTACTCAAGTGGGCAAGATGTTGGGCTTTCATCGCAGAGCCGGCAACGTCACTTATACCACCTTCACCTGTTGCAACCTTACCAACAGATCCACCAATTGCTGCACCTGTCATAGCACCAGCTGGACCTCCAACCGCAGCACCCGCAACAGCACCGCCAACAGTAGCAACATTTTGTACACCCTTTTTAAATGGAGCTGTGAACGTTCCAGAACTTTCTCTTAGGTCACGAATTGCATTCGATCCAGACGAGAATATATCTTTGATTCTGTTCCGTAGAATAAAAATTGTTCCGAATAATAATAAATTGAACGTAGCTGCACCCACATAGCTATAAAACGGGTTTGAACCCCCACTGATTGATTTAAAATCACCAGCGTAAATAATATCTGAAATTACAAATACAATTAACGCAATGAATGATACAAATATCTTCAAAGCTAACGGGATACCTAACTCAATGAAATACCGTTTCAAAACATTAAATTGTCCTGGAATTGCACCAATCAGTAAAGCAAAGGGCGCAAGAGCTGCAATGACCATAAACCAGAACTGAAATAGAATTAAACAAAGTGATAATAAATAGATTGGTAGTGAGACTAACCCATTAATCATCATGTAGAAATATGAGAAAGCTAATCGGCTATTTACTGCGGAATACTTCATCATGTTGTTTCCGTACTTTTCCACCGAGGCTTCCTGCTCTATAACTTTTCTTTGTCTATCTTCGCCAAGAGGCACTTTTAGAATATTTTTAACCCGCTGGATTCCGCTATTTCTATCACCATCACCTAGCGTCTCTATATCGTGCGTACCATACTGCATATACAAATAAGGTCTATCTACAAACATTCCCCATATACTGTCTTTCATTTTTACTCTTGGGTCACCAATATTAACATTGGATTCTGGTACCAATGATTCGGAATCTTGAGAATGACTTGGAAGACTAACAACAAAGCCACTTAATTCTGTTGTTATTTTATTAGCGCCTGTTAACAACGTTGTGTAGTTTGCAAACATCAGAATTGCGATTGTTAATGCGATAATCGTTTGAAAGACAGAAGAAAAAGACTCAAAAAAAGCACGTTTAATAATGAACACGTACAATGCATACAAACCCGTTATTATAGCGATTAACTTCACTAAATTCCCAAATAGACCATTCCCAATACTAAACATTCCTCCTGAAATGCCGGTGATATTGGACATTAAGGTATCTAGTTCTATAATTATTTTCTCGGTGAAATCAGCGGTATAAGCCAAGTCATACATAATTAACATTGTATATGTCAAAAATATATTTATATCAAAAACAATATTGTTAACCAAATTAACCATTTCACTTAATTTATTCCCAACATTCTCTTTAACGTCAGCCCACCCAAAAAGTTTATCGTAAGTATCAGCCCAAAACTTTCCCCCTTCGTCATATGACTCTACGTCCTTATCCGAAACTGCATCTAAGTGATAATAAGATTTTCCGTCGTCTTTAAATTCACCATATTGATCCGTAATAATATCCATGATATCGGACATCTTATTTGGCTCTTCGCCATTATTAGCTGACCCGTAGTTTGGTACTCCTAGACAAAAAAGCAGAAAAGTCATCACGAATACTATTAATACTTTTTTATAGTTTAGCTTCATATAATTTTAGGCAATAAAAATAACCCTTCTCATTAAGCAAGGGTTATTCGGAGCCAGTTACCTCCTTACATATTTATTTTTTCAATACAATCATTATTTATCCTTTACTTCTAAAGGTAATTCATGAAGCACTGTTCCAGTTTCATCATTGGCATCGTTTATCATTTCAGGTCTGAACTCTGTGTAATCTCTGACTTTCCACTCTTTATCCTCGTTCTCTATTAAAACAATCCAACTGTTGACAATTACCCCTTTATCATCAGGTCTACTATATCTATAATAAACCTCATTGATTTCTTCGTCGTAAAAGTTATCATATCTTCTTAATTCATACATCCCATCAAGTTTATCAAACTCTTCAGGTAACCTATGCTTATCCAATAGATAATCACTTTCTTCTTTTAGCTTTTCAATACCTTCAGCCGATAAATATTTAAGAATCTCAGGATAGTTCTGTTCTATCTTAACCACCATAAAATCATGCGCTATTTCATCAGTTTCTTTAAATACTTCTTCATATTTCTCCGCATTAGCATTTTCTTCTTTTTCTACCGTTTCGCTTTCTTTCCCATCCGAATTACAGCCCGCAATTAGAAAAGTCATACCTAACACTGCTGCTAGGCTTAGTATACGTTTTTTATTCAATATGACACTTCCTTTCGTTGAGTTGTATATTATCATACTACTCTATCTTTTTCACGCTCTCTTTCCTCTTCGGATGATGTTGAAGAATCAAATGCATCTAACAACTCAACAAACACCGGATTAATTTTCACAACGGCAGAACGACCATAAATATCTTGAAATAAAGCTTCACCACGATCCAATGCTTTTAACGTTTCGATATTTGCATTTGTTTTGGGTAGGTTCAAATAACTTAACATTTCTTCCGCTTCACTAGTTTTACGCAATCCAAAACTAAATTTCATTCCCATGTTTGCAACATCATTTCCATGGTCAGAAGCATTTTGCGACCCCTTAATCAAAGTCGTGTTATAGAAACGACCCATTCGGACGATAAAATCCATTAATTCAGCTCCAATTGGACTTCGTTCGATTGCACTTGCTTCGTCTTGTAGAATGAACTTGTGTGTGCCTCTATCGCTTTTAAACATGTATTGCTTTGTCCAAGCAGTGATTGAAATCATAATTGCTTCCGATATCTTGTGAATCGTTCTAGCGTTCTTCTTCTCACTAGATGATGGCAAGTTAAGGTTTTGAATCATAAGTACTTGAATCGGTTTGTCATGTTCTAACACTTTAAAATTTTGCCCCACTTCCCCAAATAGCAACATGGAGAGTTGATTGCGTTTCAACGTCTCTAGCGTACCTCTCAACCGTTCTAGTGCTTCATAGCGGCTATTCGACATACTTTCTGGACGAAGGTCATACAACTCATGTAAATATGTTAGAACCCTTCCAATACATGGATCATCTTCATTTGATACTTCTTCAACTGCTTCACTCAAAATATTGTAAGCATCTTCGTTCAAATTAATGTTTGCCAGATACGAAAGAATGTCCATAGTAATGTCTTTCGCTTCCTCAATACTTGTACTTGTTCTAAATGGGTCAAGTGAACCGGCATCGTCGGGATCTGAACCGAGCGTCCAAACTTCTATGAACTCTTTCGGAATGAACGGGAGTCCCTTATCCCATCCTGTTCTATCACCTTTAGGATCTATGATTAACCCTTTGGAGCCAGTAAGTGTTGCAAGATAAATAAACAGATTCATAAAGAAGGATTTTCCTCGTCCTGTCATTCCAGCAACGAGAACTGAAATTGAATCTACTACGTTACCAAGCCCATCAAATGCCTTGGCTGCTAAATCGGGCTGGATGAAGACTGGCTTTGAAAACTGTGAAGTATGTCCGATATAGAATCCTCGATTATCCCCAATGTTTGTAGTAGCACCGAACATCATTCCAGCTAACACACCCGGAGCAACTTCCATCTTATAATCATCGTGATACTTTTTTGAGCCGGGAATAGCTTCCAATAAGAAATGGACTTGCTCACCATAAGGTGCGACAATTTTCAAACCGTACTTTGATAATTCATTTCGCAACAAACCAACCCTCGTCTTTAATTGTTCTTCAGTTTCGGCAGTTACTTTAAAGACGAACGATACAGCAAATCCAGGAAATCCTGTTTGCTTAAAATAATTTTCCATTTGGATTGTTCCACTTTGTGAAACATCGACACTCATATCCACGTCTTGACCGCCCTTTTGAGCTTCATTGCGTTGATCTTTGAATTCCAACTTTGCATTACTTAATTTTTTCTTAATTATTTCATTCGGTTGATTTTCCGCGCGAATCGAAACGGTTAACGGAAAGGGCATTCGCAATTGAATCCGGTATAGCCATTCACTACCGGGATGATGCTGAACATCGTCCATATATTCAATCGTTAAGTATTGGCAATACAGACTTTCAATCTCATTCGCATCAGTAATTCGACTCAACATCAATGTCTTAGGACCAATTTCTTTGATATTCGTATTTTGCACATCAAAGAATTCCTTCTTATTATTACGAATCGCTTTATATTTCTTTCCTTGCATATCAATCCCTTCAACTTCTTTACCAATTTCATATGAATTACGAAGCTGCACATCCGTATTGTTATTTCTTGTACTGAAACTTTTTTCAATAATAAATACTAATTCCTCCGTCGTTACTTTTTGAATCCGTGAACCGAATGAGTTAGCTATTGATGATTCTATTGACACGGCTTGGCTTTGAAAAGCTTTAATTTGGCTTTCTAAAATGTCATCGGGATACAATCCTAACGCTTGATATAAAGGAGAACTGAATCCTTCAATAAACTTCTTAACAGATGTAAGGGCATTGATACCAGCATTACCCGAGGCATATTTATTTTTCTCGGGATCTAGTTGAATACCAATGTAGTGATGATACTCACTAGACTCATTCAATTCCCGTTCATTTTCTAAAGCTCTTTTGACTTGATTTATATACTGAATGCCATTTTCTTTCAACGGATAACTTTTCATATTCATTTCATTAATTGTAGCGTTCAAAATACCTGTAATATTCGTTGGATTAGGAATCACTAAATAATGTAAATCAAGACCAATATTTGTTAGAAAAGACATCTGTTGTTGAAATGGAATTATTTTCTCATCATCTTCTAAAAAGTCATAATTAAATCCATCTATTTTGTAATATGCCCAAACTGTTCTATCATGGGCAAATATTAAATTATTTTCTATATGCTTAATCGGAAACTCGATTTTCAATGTGTACCACTTCCTTCATAGTTTTTTAATAACAAAAGAAGCCGCAAATTAAACACAGCTTCTTTCATTATCATTATTCTGCATCCTCGTTCGGTCCGATAGAAATAACGGGTTCTTCTAGTTGTTCCGAATCTGTAGGGTTTGTCGGTTCTGCTGGTTCTTCCAGTTCTGTGTTTGGATTTCCAGGTTCTACTGGATCAGTTGGAAGTTCTGGTTCAATTGGGTCAATCGGTTCCACTGGGTGTACAGGTTCCGTTGGGTCTTCTGTTTCTGTGGGAACTTCAGGATCGGCAGGTTCTACTGGAATAGTAGGTATTTCTGGTTCTGACGGTTCTGACGGTTCTGACGGTTCTGACGGTTCTACTGGTTCTACCGGTTCCTCGGGATTAATTGGTTCAGTTGGATCCTCCGTTTCCTCTGGATCAGTCGGGTATTCGGGTTCAATAGGTTCTACTGGATTAGTTGGCTCTTCCGGGTCCGTCGGTTCTTCTGGTTCTGCTGGATCAACAGGAACTACTGGTTCCACAGGGTCCGTTGGGTCTTCTGGAATTATAGGCTCCTCGGGTTCCAATGGTACATCAGGTTCTACTGGATTCTCAGGCTCTGTTGGTAACACTGGATTTGTTGGTGCTTCTGGTGCTTCAGGAATCACTGGTTTTATTGGATTTTCCGGCTCCACAGGATTCGTTGGTTCTTCCGGAGTTGTCGGTACTTCAGGTTCCATTGGCTTTGCTGGAACTAGCGGTTTTTGCGGTACAGTTTGTTCTTCTGGATTCGGAGATTCAATTGGGTTTGTTGTTTCTTCTTGTTCTACCGGTTCCGAAATAACTGGATTAGATGGTTTCTTTTGCTCTATCGGCTTCTTAAAATCTATTGGTTTAGTTGATTGCACGGACTCAATTGGCTTTTCAAGCCCCACTGTCTCTATATTTTCTTCCGGCACAACGGAATCCTTTAGCACAGGTTCTATCATTGCTACATCGTCGGAAGATATCTCAGTTTTCTCCTCTTTTGCAACAGCAATAATAGAATCATTCAGTTCTTTAAAATCATCTTCTTCATCAAAAAAAGATATGTGTTGCACATCATTCTTTTTAACATTCGCAATGGAATCGTCCAAATCCAAATATTCATCATCAAAGAATGTTACATCTGATTCTTCATTTTCAGCAGCCTGTGCAATCATCACTTCAAGGACATCTTCAGTTTCTGTTAATTCCTCGTCGAAAGTATATCTATCAACGACTTTACTATCATCCTTTTTCTTGATTTGTTCTTCATGTTTTTCTTCTGTGGTTTTTTCTTTCAATATGTTATAGCTGGTATATCCTACACCACTAGCTAATACGGCCGACAGGGCAATTGATCCGACCACCGTCACTTTCTTCTTCATATCTTTATTTTCAATTGACAAGTAAATTCCTCCCATGAAATGCTTTTTTATACTTTCCCCTTAGATTCTTCAGCTTCTTTTTTCTCTTCTTCCAAGCCTTTGGCATCCGTTTTCTCCTTGATATATGAGTGTAATGAGTTATCATCAATGCTTTTCGCAAACTCAAGAGCCTCATCTTCGCGTCCCAAAGCGATATAAGCATCAGCAATAATGTAAGCCCGTCTATCATCCATCTCCATTCTCTCTGCACTTTGATATTCAATTACCTTTTCGTAATCGTTATTTAACGCAGCAACTTCAAATGCGATTAATGCAGAATCAGTTTGTAAATCTAGTAGTAACTCGAGGTCTTTTTTCACGACATAGTAACCAACAATTGATTTATCAAATTCTGGAACATAATCTAATGCTTTTTGTGCATTACCTGACATTAAATACGTAAACAACACCGCATTTCTATCGGCTTTTTCCAACTCACCAAAGTCTAATTTATCGAAGTTTTTAACTGCATCACCGTATTTTTGAATGGCCGCAGCTCTTAATCCTAAAATGAGGTTTTCATCAATAGGCAAAACTATTTTTTCAGTACCATCCTTATTTACCTCATGAGGCGAATCCAAATTGTTAGCGATGGCATTTGCCTCACCGAACTTAAAATCCGTCAATGTATAAAGGTAACCGAAAACCAATGCGACGCTTACTACTATTGTGAAAAGAACAGTAATACCAGTTGTCACAAGTGGGCTCCGATTTATTCGCTTTCCGATTTTTTCCGGATTCTTTCCTGTTTGTAATTGCTCTGTTTCTATTTCTGGTAGTTGTTCATCTGCCACCTTCTCGACCACCTCTGTTTCATTATTTTTATGATTGACTTGTTCCGCACTAGCCATTTTTCCTTTATCTGAAATTCGCTTCATATATTCAATTGCGTTCTTTCGTTTTTCATCAATCTCTGTTGCAATAGATACATCGTCACTTTCTGGATGTACAATTGCATTAAAAGTAAAATAGTTATGAAATTGATAATCCTTTTCTTTATCAACTTCTCTACCTCTATAAACCGAGCTGTCCTTTATCTTTCTTGCTTGATATAAAATAAACGAACGGAAGAAGTTTACTGGTGATCTACCCTCCGTTCCTACATCTGCAAGTAACCATGCCAATCCTATTGGTATAAGAATTAAGATCCCAACAGGTATCCAATTAATTAACCGCCCAATTCCCGGAGTAAAATAGATAGTAGACTCCACGATTGCTATCACAAAGAAATACAAAACTGCTTTTAACCGGATTGGCCTGCCTAGTTCTAACCCGAATATTTGATAGAGCTGACGTTCAAAACGAATGAAGTTATTCAGCACATATAACGGAATCTTGTTAATGTCTTTTCACCTCCAAGCTGCCTATTTCAAAACAAATAGCAAGAGGATCTCTAGTAGTAGAAGCCCTCTTGCATGTATAGCAAAAAATTAGTTACCTAAATTCAATTTCTCAGCAATAAATTCGGATATGTTAATTAAAATGTCTGGTTGGACAATGAAGATTCCGATGAACGCAAGACCGATAACAACACCGATCATTGCAATCCATGCTCTCTTAAATGCTGTCACAATCAATGCAACAAAAAGAACGATGAATAATGCCCATTTGATTTCTTGTGAGAACCATGTAAATAATCCTTCTAAACTCATACAATTCACCTCCCTTTAAAATAAAAAAATACAGACACAATTGTCTGTACCTACATACTGCTTATTCATTTTCCGTGTCATTTTCATCCACTTGATCGCTTTCAATATCGTGATTTTGATCCTGATTATCTTCCTCGACTTCCATACCTTTTTCAATTTCTGCTTCTGCTTTTTTCTTGTCCTTTAACTCATCAATGTATTGTTTATTGTTAATGAATAACACGGTGTAACGCATTTCCTTTTCAACCAATACAAGGATGTAGGTAGATATGAATTCGATTCCTGTATTGGGTTCCGCCAACACAACATCCGTTCTTACAATTTTCTCACTCACTTTCTTACCTTCAAATATTTCTGTATTCTTCAAGCTAACAAAATCCATTGTTTTATTAAGACCATTTTGATGTTTAGGGTCCTCAACGATGTAGGTTAACTTATCTTTTGCGTCATTTGCATAGGCTTCAAAAAACGTTTCCAGGAAAGCCCGAATGTTTTGCATGCTTCCATCATTAATCGGTTTCAATCCCTCTGTTTCTGATTCAACACTTTTCTCAACACTTTCTTCACTCATGTACGTGAAGCTCGGGAGTTCATAAACGGCGAAACGACTTTCTTCATCGTTATAAACAATTGGCACAGATATATACTTTACTGTTTCAATATTTTCAGGAACAACGGGTTCATCTTCTGTTTTTTTATCATTCTCCTTTTTTTCTTTACCGGTAGGATTTTCAAAATTTATTTTAACTTGAAAAATGACTCGTGCTCGATTGTCCCCCAAATCTTCAACTTCTTTTAAATGTATATTTTCTCGTAAAATCTTTGAACTCCACTTCTTATCACCTGTTGCGGCTAGATCACTTAACTTTTCGGGCAAATAATAACTTAACTTTATTTTTCGTTGAGCACGATCTTCATTACCATTATTCCATGTGAAGTATTCTGCTACAAAGCCTTTTGAAAACTCTACCCCCTCAGCAGCTAAAGCTTTATTCACCTGTAGATTATCCCCTTCATTGCCGGCATTCGAACTCCCACTGGATGAAAACACATTTACGAAAACAATAAAAAGCATAAACAAAAAAAGCATCCAGAAAGTAAATGCACCTAGCTTTTTGGCTCGATACCCTTTCGGTTTGCTTTTCTTTTCAAGTTTTCGCATATCTTTTTTACGTTTTTCATTTTCAGATGACTTTCTGAATACATCCATCGCTTTTTTTACAATACCATCCTTTTTTCCATTGGATTTCCCTAACTTCTTCCGCAAGTTTTGTGGACCTCCTTCTTTTCTTTTTGTTCAAACTTTACACGACTCATCACATTCTTTTTGAACTTCCTACCATAATAAAAATAGCGACAATTAATAGCAGCGTAGTGATTGTCCCATATTTAACAAGGGATGATTCATAAAGAGTGCCGATGTGCATTTTCAGTTCCTCCCACAACGGGACTAAGGTTGGAAACTGTTCTAATAATAGACTACCGACAACAGCGATTAAGAATATCATTAGGATGATTCCGATAATTGTTTTAAACACGTATTCACCTCCCTTCAAGGAATTGCACGATAACTTACCCTTTTATTAATATCAATTGTTTCCTATCTTTTAGGGGAGCTTGATCTACTTAGACTTTTTGCGATTAGCGAAGCAAAAAATATCATGCTTATGAAACGACCAAAACGATTCAATTTCCTTGTCAACCCTTCTTGATTTTTAAATCGTTTTTTTCGCTTAGTAGCATTTGGCTGGATATAGCTCGCATGTTCTTTCTTAAATAGTTTGATAGCGTCCTCTTCTGTTCTAACGCGCCCTTTCTTCATATACTCAATCATTTTCACCAATTTCTCTTTTGAATGATACAAAGGAATTAAAGTAGATTTAGTCATTAACGCATTTTCTACTGTCTTAATATTTGATTGAAGCGCTGCTATATTTTGCTCAAAGAAAAGTGATGTTTCATTTGCTCCTGCCCTGGATTTGTTATATTTCCTAACAATAAAATTGTAGGCGTAAATGAACAAAACAATTACCGCAGTATAAATTGCTGTATAGAACAGAAAAACAGGTGTGTAGATGAAAATAAATAGATCCACACCATTGCGAATATAATTAACAAGCACCATGAAAATAGGCACCCATATGAAAAGGTGTTTTATCGTTTTACGTACTGTTGCTTTACTTACGGTCCTTTCATCCATTGGATTCTTATAAGCCGTTTCCAATTCTACTAATTCATTTTCTAACATTTCTTTTAGTATCACAGTTCTATAGGTTTCTTCTATATTCAATAGCACGGGATTACTCCTTTCAATTTAAATTGATAATAATGATACTCTGTAACGCGCTTTCAATCCTTCTAAATTCACTTCTGGCATTTCTACGCAGTAATAATCTGTTCCGCGATGCTCAATCCTACAGAGCTTGTAATAGCCCCCTTCTTTCATTTCTAAATCCTCCTGCCAAAGATCAAGAAATGCACCACTTGTTAATTCAAAGCTATTTAATTCATACCTGGCCCTACTGTTTTTTCGTAAATAGCCTTCAATTTGAATTTCCTTACTCAAATCAACAATTGATGTATAGGCTTCTTCAAGTCCTAATTTAGCTTTATACAGCGTGAAATACCTTTGCACATCTTCCGCATTCAAATTAAAAATGTTGATGTTATCCATCAGTTCATCCATTTCCTTCAAAAGTCGTTTTATTGTACTACCTGCTTTGCGGTAACTTTCTACGGTATCTTCTACTAATTTCATTTTAAAATTCCCCTCCTATTTATTCGCAATCGTTAATATGAACTCCCTAAATTCAATAACTGAGTGAAACCCTAATGCCTCTCTAATTTTCTTTTTTGTTACACCTTCTTCAAGCAGCGTTCGTATTTCTTGAGTTGTAATCTCTTGTTTCTTTTCCAGAATCGCTTCAATATTCGTATCTGTATGCCATAGCTCATCACCTACGCTCCGCATTCTTTTATAGTTGGGACAGCCACCACAAATTGTTTCGACAAGTGCCTTGATTTGTGAGCTATCCCCCGTCATTACTAAACTTCGATATTCACAGGAGTCACAAACTCTCAGCGTTTCAGATACTTTTAAAAACTTTTTCTTTTTTCTTGCACGCAATTCTTCTTTTGTCCTATCCATTTCAACACCTCCCTTTAATTAATCAAAATTAACACCAAAAGACGATAGCATCGCACTTGCGCTATCGTCAATTGCCTGTTCATTCATTTTATTGTCGTCAGGTTTGTTTACTTCGTCATTATTAATTGCTACAGCACTCCCTATCTTCACTAGCAACTCTTGATGTTGCAATTTTTGTTTTTCTTTTAATGACTTTATTTCAGCCAAAAGATCTTGGATTCCTTGCTCTGTTTTCTTTCCTTCCGACATCGTACGAAAGGCGAATCTCAGCATCTGCCGAATTGTTTCACTTCGCTTATTATCCGGGACTTGTTGAAGTAATTTATATATTTCTTTATCCTCTTCTTGCAAACGAAAGCTATATCGCTTTTCCCAATTAACACTCATATCAAATCACTGAATTTCGACGCTCTAATTGTTCAAATACTGATTTTCCTAATCTTAAATAACCAATGGTGTTTGCAAACTGGCTTTCAGTAATCTTCACCAATCGATTATCAAAGTGGGTCTGGATGAATGGTTCAAAGAGTTCTCCGCCACCACCGGCCAAGAAGAGTGCATCAAATAGATCAGATTCTTCAGCCCATACATTTTTTAATCGGTCAACAATATTAGTGGCTATTGATTTCTTACTAGACTGAATGATATTGCTGAAATCAATTTTATTTCCTTTGTACGTTAATTGTTCGTCTTTTAATATTCGGGAAATATAATGTTCACTTAAATCAGCACCACCTGTTTTTGTTTTATAGGCTTGACGGATATCCCTGTATAAATTGTTTACACCGTCATCCACCGTTCCAGATAACTTTGCTTTTGGAACAAATGAACCATTCTGTTGAATTTCAACTACAACAAAGTCCGTTGTCCTAAATCCGATATCAACCAATCCGATAAGCGTTCCTTGATTCATTAGATGAGGATAGGTATATTTCCCATCATGATTAATCAATGCTGAAAAGATAGCTGAAGCACCTTGTGGAAACACTAAGGCACGTTCAATATTTACTTGTTTAGCACCATCTATTAGTGGACCTGATTTCCATTCAATATGCGATTGAATTCCTGTAATAGACGTTTGAAAATCTTTTGCCTGTGCCTGGTAGAAATCTAGTGGAAGTCCTGTTGATAGATTCACAGAACCCCCTCTACCGTCTGTTACAAGCTGAATAGCGGTATTAAGCAGAATATGTGTATACATATGATTGAAACGTTCACGTTCAAAGATACGAGACAAAGAACGAGATTCATTTGCTAGTTCTCCCACAAAATAATCTTCACCTTTGATTGATACATGTATATTCGCTAAGTCGTTTGGTGTATCTCCGAGGATATTTGTAATTCCCCTGTCGTATCCTTTCCCAACCAACGAAGGAAAAATTATTCTCTTTCCTGATGATGAAATCGCTTTGACGTAGCCATAACCTAAATCCACTGCAACGTTTTCCAATTTTTGACCTCCTATAAATTCAAATTACTTTTTTAAGTACAATCCAACCTATCGCTATAACAAGCAACAGTCTTGTGATTCTGTCTATCCACATAAAACTGAATGATGGAATTGCAATCCCGACAGATTTAGCTGACGGATAGAAGAGTTTCACTTTTCCAGTTAACATGTCTCCTGCAATATGGGCAAGTATCCCTGCACTTACTGACAAGGCCACCCATAATTCTGTAAACGGGTATATAAAAATCCCTGCTAATGACGTAAATAGCAGGGAGTGTGTAAAAGTCCGATGACCAAATATAGAATTAAGTGGTATAGCTATAAAGAAGAACAACTTTCCAAACTTAGATTTCGGTTCATCAAGATCCGGTAGAACACCTGCAATTCCTCCTACCACCGCTCCTCGCCAATCACCCCCTGTAACTGTATATCCGGCTATCATTCCCGATAAAGCGTGTGTGGACCACTCCATGAATCATCCTCGATTCTAAATTATCGTTTACTTCTTTCATTTTTTCATATCCCAATTTATATCCCCTTTCTTCCTATTAATAATTTTGTTCCTCTTAAAAACAACCAAAACATTTCGATTGCTTTTGACAGGTACAAAAGTTTTTACGATTCACATATTCCCGTTCAGTTGTGTTGTACAAAATACTGCTTAAGGGAAATTGAGGAGTGAAACATGGGATTTTTGCTACAAAAAAAACACTGAAAATAATCAGCGTTTTTTTGGTTATTATTTTATCGTGCTTCTTAAACAATCGCGCCCGATTCAGGAACATTGTTTATTGTTTATCCATCAACTTTTTTAAAACTTCTGTGCCTTCAGGTGAAATATCAAAGCCATTTTGTTCGTGACCAACATACATAACTCTGCTCTTTTCTCCCGTATCCCCAAGCACAAGATGCAATCCGTGAGTTTCCCTACTTTTATAATTAACCAATATATCATAATCTGGTTTTTCCTTACTTACATCAATCTTTTGTTTTTTACCCTCTGCACCATTTAAAACGTCTTCTAATTTTGATATGAGTTCACTTTTATCAATTGTTACAAAGAAATTTTCATTTATTCCACCATAACCATAGGATTTTGAAATAGAAATTGATGAAATATCATCTAACAACGTCATTTCTTTTTCTTGAGATTGACAAGCAAACAAAATCAAGGCACAAACAGATAAAGAAAATGTTAAAAATACCTTTTTCAAAGTAACCCTCCTCAATTGTTTTCTTCTACAATTAGGACCCAATTCACCGTTAAAAAGTTCGATTTTTCTTTCACTTCATATTAATACAACTTCAATTCTATGGCCCGATTGAAGCGCAATTATTGTTTGCAAAAAAGCACCTCATAGAGATGCTTTTAACTGATCGTACTTAGATATAAGTCAAGGGAATCTTCTACTTCACATTTTACTAGCGCTATAAAGTCACTATAATTTTCTGTCGTATGTGCTTTATCGAGAGCTTCGTAATAGGCCAATCGATTTTCCACTTTAATAATCACTGGAGGAAATCCATCTTTCATTACCTCCAAATTAAGCAAAAGTCTTGAAGTACGTCCATTTCCGTCTATAAAAGGATGAATACCAACAAATATGGCATGCAACATCGCGCCACGCTCAACAGGATGAAGGTGGATTCCTTCGTTCTGATACCAATTCATCATTTGTTCCATTCTTTCTTGGATCAGATAATGCGCTGGTGGTATATGTGTAGCACCCGAAATAAAGACTTGTTCTTTACGGTAAACACCTGCATACTCGTCATGAATTCCTTTGAGTACTAATCGATGTAAATTTTTTATTTGCCATTCAGAAAGAGATTCTCTCATTTGGACAATTTCTTCAACAAAACTAATGGCATCACGATGATTAATAACCTCCAAATGTTCTCTCAGCGTCTTACCACCAATTGTAATCCCTTCAAGAACCACTTTCGTTTCGTTCATGGTTAATGTATTTCCTTCAATGGCATTTGAATTATAGGTCCACTCTAGAAATAACTTCTCTCGTAAACTTTTCAATGTATATTTTGGTAAAGGACGAGCAGCATCTAATTGTGCCTTCTTTTTATTAATAACTTCAAACAAATGTGTAACCTCCCAACTATACAAGTAAAGTATTTCTATTATTGTAACTCATATTTGAAAAGTTCTATACATAATTGATAGTCATCTAACTTTTAAAATTAGAGCGATGGGATTTCAGTTAAAGATATCTTTCAAAACTAAGCGTCTCCAAATAACTTTTGTCCTGTAATCGCTCCCGATAGCTAGATAGTGGTCTGAAACCGTTGATCTGCGTTGCAGTCGGACGCGTTCTGGAGGGCGTGCGGTGGACCAACCCGTTCGCTTCGCTACCGTTGGTTGTTTCACATGTCCCCGGGACGAATTAACTGCCATTCGTCCTCAATCCTCCCAGAGTCGCCGGCTTCCACTCCGATCAACTAAGTGTCTACAAATAAATCATCTTCCACAATCGCACCTTTTGTAGAAGTCCAAATTCAGTTTGTTAAATATTAAGAAGTCATTTCCGCACTACGTTTATTTGATTTTATAGCGAAATAAGTAGCAACACAAAACAATACGGCTCCACCTATCCAACCGATTGATGGTGAGTAAGTAACTATATTTTTCAACATCATACCAGTCGCAATTAGAAATGCTCCAAAAAATCCACTTATCATTGCATAACCACGATATTTATTCATTACTAATCCCTCTTTTTTTAAAAAATTCATTACTTCGAGGGTGAGATCTAAACAATTTGGCCCAATTCAGGCACAGTACTTCTTCCACAACTGCACCCGTTTATGGATTTTCTTTTCTGTCTTTATCCTTTATTGCCTTTATAGTCTCAGGGATACCGACAAAGACTATTATTCCACCTATCATTGTTAAAAAGGTGTTTAGGTTTATTACTTTCATTAAAAAAAGCAAAAACATAACAGCAAGTACAAATATTCGCTAGTAAAAGAGTGATTTCTTCTTCATCGAAACACCCCCATTTCTCTGCAAAATGGCCTGATTGCGGTATAGACACAATCGCTTATAAAGCAAACGCACCTTTTAACGGAAGATAAAACACTTTTTTCTCAGTGTATTTACTGATGATTTTGCTTATCTTCATCCTTAATCCCACGGGTAGCATCATCAAACGGTGTATACATATTATTAACTTTCTTTTTTCTAATAACAACATTATATACAGCTAATATTATTAACCCTAAAGCCATTATTCCTGCTATAAGAACTATAATGCTTATCAAATATGAAAACCTCCATTTCCCGTATTAATACCATTAGAATTAACTCTCATTTTAGAATTTTAAACTTTTACAATCTTGCACTATTACTGAAAAAGGCACAATTCTTCGTCAAGAATCGCACCCTATTAATGAATCACAGATAGCAAGGTATTACAGTGTATAAATTATATAAATTCCCCATACAAGTAACACGCAATATATTATGAGGAACATAATATCTATGATATTCTTTTGTTCATTATAAATGTAAATTTTACTGACAATATAAATAATACCACCGATAATACCTATGGCTGCCAAAGTACCACCAATAATATAATTTTGTGTAGCCTGAAAATAGGCTAATAAGGTAATATAAAATATACCAAGTGTTTTTTTAGTTTTAGAGTATTGTTTTCCATTAAAAATAATTTCTTTTATTGCTACGTGGTTACCTAACTCTTTATACATACCTTTACACCTCTTACTCGTTTATACTGGCCCGATTGTTGAACTTCAAGAACTTTTTTAATACTCAATATCATTATAGCAAAGATACCCCAAAAAACCTTTCGAAAAAGGAAAAGTATTCCAAATTTGATGTAATTGAATCGTTACTTCAACTTTTATACCACTCAACTGAACGGGTTTGATTCACATAAATATTCACTATAATAAATTTGGATCATGGCGGTGAACGCGTTAAAACATGGGCTGAATAATTGAAGAGCTGAAATAGCAGACATCGCGATCCTTCTCTTTTTTTTCAGCCCAGGTTTTAATTCGTTCCAATTTCTATTTCCAAAACTACTGCAAAATAATAAGGTTTGCAATCTTTTATAAAACATAATGACATATCATACGCTTTAAATTACAACTACTTTCCTCCGAACTTTACGCTCAAGATACAGGTGAAAATTCTAGTATGGCAGTTGTATATATAAGAGTGAGATAGAGAGACTTTCTGAAATTCCCAAAAAACCCTTTCACAACAACGTTTACACAGACTTTTCCGTGTAGAGATTTATCTACACATGTGTCGATATTTTTCGACACCCCTTTTTCATATTAATCCCTTCAATATGCGCATAGAAGGTGTAGATTTTTTTCGACACCCTCTAAAAGAAGTGTTGAAACTCTATATAAATCAACAATAATGGGTGACGTATTTTCTCGACACCTCGCTAATTCATTTCAGTTTTTTGAATTCCAAATAACTTTTCCTGCTATACAACCTTCCGAACTCTTCTCCATTTTTTATCCATAACTTCCAGGAAAGCAACGCCTTTTTTCTTTCCAATTTATCAAATTCGATAACCAATTTTGATAATGTAGCATTTATTCTATTTCGATCTCCGGCGTAAATAATTTCGGGATTCATAAATAATGGTCTTCGCGTAACGCTTCTTTTATGTTCCTTAATCTCTTGTGAATCTACGAGTTCAAATAATATTCCTTTTACTAAAAGACTTTGGATTGTTGCACTAATTCCTGTTCGATCACGATTTAAATACTTTGCAATTTCTGAGACTGTCATAAATTGTCCAGTTTCTCTATCGGTAATGCCATTTGAATGTAGTTGGACCAACGGCATCAATGAAAAAAGAAAACCTAACTCTGCATTTGTCAGGAATTCTTTCCTGATAAGCACATCGAGGTTTTCTTGAATTGTTTGAACAAATAATGCCTTGTTCTTATTTTTCAACTTGTAAAGAGCGTAACCTTGCTCATTCGCTTTCTGTTCTTCTCTTGCGACAGCAGCTACATCAACTAACTTCTCACCGTCACGAAGTCTAGCATGCTTCTCTGCTGTTTCTAAAGCGTTCTGCATGTCCATTTCTATATCACCCCCTCTCACCGCTTGCATTGCGCGTACTGAATCGGTTGTTATTTTCGGTATACGAGGTGATACGATTTGATAAGCCGCTGTTTCTTTCTCTCAATTTATTATTTCTTATAGCAATCTCCATCGCTTTTTCTGTACCAATCAAAACGATTCTTTCTTTTGCCCTAGTCATGCCTGTATACATTAAATTCCGAGCCAACATAATGTAGTGACTTGTCGTAGCAGGGATTATGACAATAGGTGCTTCACCGCCTTGTGATTTGTGAATCGTGATTGCGTAACCTAATTCTAATTCTTTGGTTTCGCTTTTTTCGTATGATACTTTTATTCCCATGAAATCACATGTCATTTTCTCAACGGTCTCACTATTTTCATTTACTTCTTTCGAAATTTTAGTAATCACACCAATATCGCCATTAAAAACGCCTTTAGATTGATTATTTTTAATTTGAATAACTTTATCACCGAGTCTGAATAGATTTTTTCCTATCTTCCATTCATTTTTGGTCGAGTCGGCAGGGTTTAAAGCGTCTCTCAACTGATCATTCAATGCAATTGTTCCAGCAGGTCCCTTTTTCATGGGACTTAAAATCAAAATGTCCGATATGGAATAACCTAATTCTTGAAAACGTAAAGCACTTCTTACAATATAGTCTGCGATTCGTTTTGGATCTTCTTGATGAATAAAATAAAAATCACCTTTATCACTATCGATAAGAAGTGATTTACCTTGGTTAACCCTATGAGCATTACTTATGATTTGACTTTCTTGTGCTTGTCTAAATACTTCTGTAAGAGCCACTGTTGATAATCCCGACTGAATCATGTCGCTTAGAACGTTTCCCGGATTAACTGATGGCAATTGATCCGTGTCACCTACAAAGAGAATTCTCGTATCATTTTCAAGTGCATCCATTAGTAAACTGGCTAACTGAACATCCACCATCGACATTTCATCAACGACTAACAAATCGCAAGAAAGTTTATCTTGCCAATTGTAGGTAGGAATTTCCCCTTGCTGATACCCAATGAGCCTATGGATTGTAGATGCGTCATGTCCAGCTACTTCTGACAATTGTCTACTCGCCTTTCCAGTCGGGGCCGCTAAGCATATAATCAATTCTGGATACAACTCTTTATATATATCGATCATGGCACGTATAACGGTTGTCTTACCGGTTCCAGGACCACCAGTGAGTATTAACATCTGTTCTTCAAATAACCGCCTAATCGCATCACGTTGCTTCTCAGCTAGGATGATTCCCTGCTTCTTTTGATAGTTGGTTATCTGTTTTTCTAACGAAGGCAATGCTACGCCATCCCGAGAACCCTTCATTTCTGAAAGTTTCCGAGCTAACCTGTCTTCATATGTGAATAAAAACTTTGGGTAAACGCAATTGTCTTCAATAACGATATGTTTCTCTTCTAAACGGTAAATACTTTGTGCTAATTCATCCATCGAAACTTTGTTCTCTTCAATCGTATTATGATTTAATGCACGTGAAGCTTCCGCAAGTAGAATTTCTTCCAACACATAACAATGGCCTGAACTGAAGCATGTTTCTTTTAGTACATAGTTCACACAAGCATCAATGCGGTATCCTGATAAGGGTGATATACCAATCTTTTGAGCAATTTCATCAGCCTTTAAGAACCCTATCAAGTTTAATTCTGTTAGCTTATATGGATTTTCTGTAACAACTGCTACCGTATTAGACTCGTATTCTTTATACAGCCGCATCGCCATACGAGCGGATATTCCGAATACAAGTAGTTCCGAAATGATTTTCTGTACCTCAAACGTAGACCTAACACTTTCTACAATGTTACTAGCGCGTTTCTCACCGATACCTTTAATCCCTTGTAAACTCGCTTCGCCTTGTTCACTGATTATCATCAGAGCGTCTTCACCCAACTTTTCAGCAATGACCACTGACTGTTTCGGCCCACATCCCTTTATTAGGGGCGATGCTAGGAATGCAATCACTTGATCTTTTGTTTGCGGAATCGGCCTTTCCCAAAACTCTACGACAAACTGTTTCCCAAACTGCGTGTGATTTTCCCATGTCCCACGAACCTTTACTTCTTCACCTTTATTTACCCCATAAATGCTTCCTTTAATTGTGAGTTCCTCATTATCCGTTTGCAATTTAGCAATCAGAAAATCCTCATTTCTATAAAGAACCTTTACAACTATTCCAATGAATTCATTCATTCCAAACTCACCATCTTATCGTCTCTATATAATATGGATCTAAAGCGTTTAAGAAATGCAAAAGAACTTTGGGCTGGGATAAGGTTTTGTTTTTCAATATCATTATAAAGAGCCAAGAATAAATCCATAGGCATCACTACTGTTTGACGTTTACGACGAATAAACGCTTTACATCGTTCTACGTTTCTCATAATTGGGTTAGAGGAATCAATGTCATTTTTCATTTCATTTACAGAATCAACAACTTTAGTTGCAATAATATCAATTTTTTCGAGTAAAACTTTTTCTTCAACAGTACCAACTACTTGATTCGCTTCATGCAGGATTTCGTTTCTTGCTTCAACAAATGCATCACTTGATAGAATTTCTTCAAATTGCATTTCCACCTCTGGTGTAATATCTACCTGTTGGAAGAATGCATCGATTTCTTCTTGTGGAACATTGTACTTACTTGGAATTCCTGTTACGTTAGGCACTGATTTTACTAAGTGCCATAAATTATCCGGGAAGTAATAAAAATCTACGTTTAATTCTACTAAAATATATCCGCTAATTACGCTACTAATTTTCTTCGTATTCTTTCGAACTTCTCTCAAGTCTTTGGAGAGTTCACGAATGCTGTCTTTGTAGGTTTCAAGCAAGGCAAGAGAATTGGCATCTTTGTATTCTTTCAGTTTGTCGCAAGCGATGCGAAGGTTGTTTAAACCTGCTTGAATTCTCTTTACATACAAGTGTTCAGAAATATCATTTGTGTTTAACTCGGAAAGATCTACAGCAGTATTGTCATCACGAATAATTTCTGTGAATGTTTCCATTGCATAGATAGCTTTAACCATTGAATCGCCTGCTCTATTCAAAACAGTATTTAACATCTCTTTCACTTCAATTTCCGCTCCGCTACGAACCTGAACTACAAAGTAAGTCATGTCTCTTCATCCTTTCTTAATTTCTGCGTTTGTAATGTGAATTGCATGTCAACTACTTAATGATTTTTTCTTATCACGGTTACTTGAAAAATCTATGAAAGTTTTTATCCAGAAAAGCTGACATCTTTGATGCTTGAAAAGACCAAGTCTGACCTTTCCCTTTTGGATAATAAACATAGCCCCCATTCTCGCTATCAAGCTCTTTTCGGAATTGCTGCCGAAAGAGAATATTTTCTTTCAACCATTCGTGTTTTTTGCCTGTGCGATGTTCTAGTTCTTTCATGTTCCAATACACACCACTTAGTTCTAGTTTTCTTAGCTCTTCTAGTTCCACCTTTCTAATTAATACAGAATCTTGTGGAATTGGAATTGGAATTGTAAGATTGACTGACAGTTGCTGTACCATAATGATTCACCTCACTTTTAATTTTAAGTTCAACATTATAAACTTTACGTTGAATCAATCTTCAAAAAAAATAGCAACAGGTACTTTTAATTGTTTTGCAATTACTTCTAATTCAGCTGTAGTAATTGGTCGTTGCCCTCTTTCCTTCATGCTGTAAGATTGTACTGTAATGCTAAGTGTCTCTGCGATAACTGATTGAGTTAAATTTAATTCCTTCCGGATAAACCTGAGCTTCTCATTTACTGACCTTGTCATTTATTCACCACCCAAACCTTCATTCAACGTAAAGTTTAATTTGTATTCTCACCTTATTCAACTTTACGTTTATTGTCAAGTGTTTATTAAACTTTTAGTTGAAAAGACTTAACTTTACGTTGAGTTAGGGTATAATTACTTATAGATAAGTAAAATGAAAATGGTGATCATATGAGTTTGGGCTTTCGCTTAAAAAAGGAAAGAGAAAAAAGAAGTTGGTCACAAGTAGAAGTAGCTAATAAAGTCGGTATTACCAATGCTGTGTTATCGAACTATGAAAGAGATTATCGTGACCCTGATACAGAGACATTAAAAAAGTTAGCGGATCTTTATGATGTTTCAACAGACTTCCTTCTAGGTCGCACAGAAAACTCTGCGCTCATAAATAAGGATGAAGAGGAATTCCAAAAGGCTATTTCCGATCCCGATTTAAAACGTTGGTACTCAGAATTACCTAACTCTAACGAGGAAGACTTACAAAAGTTGAGAAAAATGTGGGAAATCATTAAAAATAAGGACAAATGAAACATCTTTTAAAATATGAGTTAATAACCCTATCTTTTTGTTTAAGATAGGGTATTATTATAACTTATACACGAACATACATTCTAAATATCGAAAAGGTGTTGAATTAAATTTGAAAACATCATATCTATCTTCATTAGAAGAAAAAGTTTGTTCGATTTATCATTCACTAAAAATCTCTGAACCATCACAAATTTACCATGTTAATCTTATCGAAGATGTCTCTACAATGCTGAAAATAAAAATTTATTACTTTGATGAACCAAGTGAAGCAAATAATTTAGGAGGCGATTATAGAATCTTTTTAAATGAAAATCAATCTAAACAAGTCATTTGGCAAGACTTCGCATACGAATTGGCTCATATCTTGCGTTATGAAGGCTATCATTGGTCGATGAACAAGCCGTTCCAGGAATATCAGGAATGGCAGGCAGAACAATTTGCACTCCACTTCTGCATTCCAACATTCATGTTGAACCATTTAGAGTTACCACAACTTAAAAGCGAAGCAATTGGTTTTGTTGCAGCTCTATTCAATGTTGAATATACTTTTGCAGAAACAAGATTGGATAAATGGTTACTGAATTAGAGTTTTCCTTATTTGGATAAACAATAAAACACTTTAATTGAAGGGGTAGTATAATCATGGCGTCATTTCAAAAGCGAGGAAAAACTTGGCAGTATATAGTTAGTAATAAAGGAAACCAAATTAGAAAAGGTGGTTTCCGAACAAAAAAAGAAGCACAAGTGGCTGCTGGAGAAGTCGAAGCAAATTTACTCAGAGGGATTGTTTCTAATTTAAAAGAAGAGCCTTTTGCTTGGTACTTCAAAGAGTGGATCGATTTATATAAAAAGAATATAAAAGGTCAAACTAAATATCATTATGGTCGGTCTCTAGAAATAGTAGAAGAATACTTTAAAGATACCCCTTTACAAAAAATCACACGGCAAGATTATCAAGGGTTCATTAATGACTACGGCAGCACACGCAGTAAAGAAACTGTAGAGAAACTAAATTATCATTGCAGGGCTTGTATACGTGATGCTGTAGAAGATATGATTATTCCTTTTGACTTTACAAGGAAAGTTACATTGACGTGGAAAATTCAAGCAAAGCGATCAGAAGAAAAACACCTTAGCTATTACGAAAGCAAGGCCCTTTTTAAAGAAGTTGTCAATCGGTTAGATAAGGGGTTGGGATATTATATTTTACTCCTTGCGCTATCTACCGGTATGCGCTTCGGTGAAATGGTGGGACTGACAAGGAAGGATTTCAATTTCGAGGACAGTACAATTAACATTGAAAAGACTTGGGGCTATGCAAAGAATTCGCCTGAAGGATTTGGTCCAACAAAAAATGATGAGTCTATACGTGTTATTAAAGTTAATAAATTTACTATGGATACTTTTGAACAGCTATTTATCACGACTCCCACAAATAACTTTGATCTTGTTTTCTATAGTCAAGCCTCAAAATATAAAGTGATCAGTAATGCCAATGTAAATAAATTATTAAACAAAGTACTAGATGATTTAAAAATTAAAAAATTAAATTTGCACGGCTTACGTCACACACATGCAAGTGTGCTTCTATATGGTGGTGAATCCAACCAAAAGGTTTCTATGAACTATGTAAGCGAACGACTTGGACATAAGGATGTAGAGACAACTTGGAAGACCTATTCGCACATCTTAGATGAGATGAGAGAAAAAGATGAAGAAGAAACAATTTCGATCTTTGAGAACATGTTTGTGTAATCCTTGTGCATAATTTGTGCACAAAGTTTTCAAAACCTATCGTTTTCTATCGTATTCATCAAAAAGAAAAAGCATCTACAAACGCTGTGTTATCAACGTTTGTAGATGCTTTAGCTTTTACTCAACTTAACCGGAAAAGTCCAGGAGATACCCGAGGCCGGACTTGAACCGGCACGCCCTAAGGCATCGCATTTTGAGTGCGACGTGTCTGCCATTCCACCACTCGGGCTAAAAAATATTTAAAAGTTCATATAAAAACAAAAATGGAGGCGGCAACCGGAATCGAACCGGTGGTAAGGGTGTTGCAGACCCGTGCCTTACCGCTTGGCTATGCCGCCTTTATATTATGGAGCGGAAGACGGGATTCGAACCCGCGACCTCCAC
>CANSAF010000019.1 GCA_947644645.1 uncultured Sporosarcina sp.
AAACGAAAAATATTGTTCGGAATATTTTGTGTTTATTTATGCGACGCTAGTGAAAAACTATACATATCAACCAACTGTAATATTGTATAACGATCAAACTTTTGAAGAAATGATAAATATGTTTAAAAAAGATTATGAAAATGAATATAAGGTCGAGATGGAAAAAAGTGTAGATGATAGAAATAATCCCGTAGTTCGTATCGAACCGATTCTTCAAGTCTTTGAACAAGACTGGCTAGTTAGTAGAGATCCTGTAAAGATGAATCATGTTCGATTAGATGAAATGCATCTTCAAGTAAAAGAATGGACACAAGTCTTGTTGAATTTACTTGCATATGGAAACTATACGACTGAAGAAAGAATCGAGTTCGTGAATATAATTAACCGCACGCTAACATTAGATGAAAATATCCAGTACATAAGAGAAAATAAATATTTATCGAGAGATGAATTGAATAGATTGTTTGGCAATCTAAGACATCAGTTTCATATGGATTTTGAAGTTTTTGTGACGAATTTTTACGAGGGAGTAATCGTTGGAAAATAAAGTAAGGAGTGTTTCTTTGCATAAAAATAGTCAAATATGGTTAGGAATTGCGTTGGTTGGAACGGTGGTATATAGTATTTGTGCGATTTTGATTGGGTCTAATAGTCTGTTGGTGAAAGTTCTTAGTTTATTGTCATTGATTCTTTGGTGGGTGTTTATTTCTTCTAGATGGAAATATAAAAAGGATGAAAATGAATTTTGGGATGGGCGTAATGATGCTTAAAGGTAAGTGGAAGAAGGGTTGATTGTTTTGCAGAAGTTTATTGTTGCGTTTCTTATGATTTTATTAGTAGCGGGGTCATTTACAATCGTTTTTGGTGGATTGTTTTTTAGTATGAAAGGTTTCTTCGATTTAATAGGTGTCTCTTATGAGTCTAATGGTGCACTCGTATTGTTTGCCTTATATTGTTTTTTAATTGGATTAATATTCGAAGTAATCGAGATGATAATTTTATATTTTATTGAAAAGGGAAATATAACTAAGAAAACGAAGTCATTTTGGATCATCATCGTTAAATTTTTCTCCACTTGGCTTGTTATACATATTGTGAATGAATGGATGACGACAGTTACGCTGTCTAGATTAGCGGAGATTCTTACTGCTACGTTAATGGTCGCTATAGATATCGTATTTGATGAGAATAAAAGAAATAAAGATGATAAAACGACAATCAGTTAAAAAAAGGAATGCCTAGAAAGTTTAGAGTAGACTTTTTAGACATTCCATTCCTGAAAATGATTAAGTGTGATAGAAAAATTATGCAAACCGAAATAATGTTTTGACGGATTTCGCTTTAGCCCGTTCAACATTTGCGATAATCGCTTCTTTGTATTGATCAAGCGAAAATTCATGTGTAATCAGCTTTTCTAATGGATACGAAGGTTTTTGTTCGATTAATTTTAACAGTAACTGTTGAGTAGAAAGTGTTTCACCTTGCCAACTTTCCGTTTTGGAATAAGCATGCGTACCTAGTAATGATAATTCATTGGCCCAGATGAATGTCCAGTCCATATTTTTTAAATGCCCTGCACAGCCGACTAATGTAATTTTTCCACGTTCTTTTGCAAATCTAAGTGCATCATCAATACTTTCGGCACTTCCAATAGAATCGTAAATTGCATCAAAACCACCACGGTAAACATCTTTTCCAATTGCAGGTTTGTGTTTAGTCGTAGAAGGAAGTTTTAAAAGAAAAGATTCTAGTTCATCACGACTTGTATATGCTTCATCAACGTCTAATTGTAAAGCGAGTTCTTTTTGGTAAGGTAATAAACTTAAACTTGTAATCTGGCAATCAATATCAAGTAATCGAATGGCTGCAATAACCGAATAAGCAATCATGCCACCCCCAATGACAAAAACATGATCGCCATGTTGAGGAGGTTGGCGGAGCACCGCATGCAATCCAACGCTTAATGGTTCAATAATCGCCGCAATTTTATCTGAAATGTCATTTGGTAGTGGGATGGCCATTGAATGATGGAGGACCAGTGATTCTCCCCATGCACCGGGTAATTCGTTTGAAAAACCTAAAATCATTCCCGGACCAAACTTTTCCGTGCCTCCTGTATGTCTACATAGGCTATGCATCCCTTTTTCACAAGCAGGGCATAAAGGATGATGGTCTCTGACTTCACATCCAATATATGGATCTACACTAATTCTATCGCCAACTCGAATATTCTTTACTTTTTTTCCGACTTCTGTAACAATCCCCACAACTTCATGTCCTAAAACAGAAGGAAATGAATTAAATGGCGTCATCGCAGGGGAAGTTTTATAAAAAATTGCACCTAAATCAGAACCACAAATACCAGCGTAAATAGGTTTCACTTTTATCCAGTCTTCATTAGGAAGAGTGGGTTCCGCAAGATCTTTCAAAGATAATGCCGACAGTTTGCCATAATAAAAAGATGGAAATTGTTTACCTAAAGACTTTGCAGCTAAATAAGTTAGAATATTGAAGTTATAAACGAGCGCTTTCATAGGCTACTACTTTCTGGTTTTTTAATCGTTCCAAAAGCAACTTTCTTTAGGCGCATAACATTCTGCAGCAATGCCATTTTCACTGGATACCCAAATACCTGAATCTGTATTGACAACGAGTGAATGATTCCCTTGCGTATGTCCAGGCGTCCAAAGCAACATCACCCCTGGACCTAATAAAACATCACCATTTGTAAAGATAAGACGATCTTCAGGAATATCATTGAATGTTTCAGGTTGAAACCAGTCGTATTGTAAAGGATGTAGATAAGGGATAATTTCCCACTCTTTTTGTTGAACAATTAATTTTGCATTCGGGAAGTAAGGCTTTATAGATTCATTTGGACTAATATCAGCTTGTGGTTTTGTTGTGCCTAACCAACGTAGGGCATCTTGTGTGTGAAGGTGATCATACGTAATATAGTCGATATCTTCAGGCTCAAGTCCATATAATTTTAAATAATCTTCTACTTTGGCATATTCTTTTGAAAATACTTTATGAGCAAGAAAGTCTCCGAATTTTTCTTTTAAACTTGCATAAAAAGGCGTTTCCGATACGAGTACTGTTTCAGTTGGCTCATTTAACATTGTCCAAGTACGTCCTTCCGCTTCCCACTGGACAATAAACATTCGATTTGTAAACCAAATGAATGGAGTTGGACTACTCCCAGCTCTAAATAAACCATATTTTGTAGGGTAAGGCGCTAATATTAAATCACAAGAATGAAATGCTGAGGCTTTTCCCGTTTGCTTAAACCATTTTTTAAAAGATGGAATCGCTTCTTTCATCATCTTTAGTTGTAACCCAGGGTTTCGAACTTTATGTGCCTCATCAAAATGGGGGATATTTTGAAAAATACTTTTCTTTTCTTCCGTTTTTAGCATAAGAATGCCCTCCTTTTATTATTGAATTTTCTGATTATATTATACGTGACAATATAATTCATGTATACTTAATTAAAATGATAATAAGTTAAGTTTTACTTATGGAAGGTGGATTTTATGAATGTTGAACATTTAAAATATATCATTGAAGTGGCAAAACAAGGATCGCTCAGAGAGGCTTCTAAGAAATTACATATTTCTCAATCCGCAATTAGTCAATCGATTACGAATGTTGAAAAGGAATTAGGGGTGAAAATTTTAAAACGTTCGCGAATGGGCGCGGAACCGACAGAAGTAGGGAAGAAAATTATAAAAAAAGCGATAGAAGTAACGGAGAAATTACAAGAAATTCAAATTGAAATAGATACATATAGAAATGAAGTAACCGGCAGTCTACGGATTGGCACTGTTGCTGGTGCTGCAATGTACTTACCTAAAATTTTAGCTTCTTATAAAAAGGATTATCCGAATATTCGAATTCAAATTATTGAGCAATCATCGAAAGCAATTGTAGATGCGATTAAACAAGACGAATTAGATATTGGTTTAATCGGGTTAACAAAAGAACGAGAGGAAATATTGGATGTAGAAATTGAATTGGAGATTGTATTACGCGGCAGAATGGTTGCAGTTGTAAATCATTCTTCTCCTTTAGCGGTTGGCAAATCAATTACACCCGACCAAATTCGTAAACAGCCACTTGTGATCTATCATGATGATCGAATGTGGGAATTTATTAACGACTTTTCAACTCAATTTGGTTCACTTCAAATTTTATTTTCGACAAATAATATGGATGCAATCCGTAATTCAATCAAAGAAAATTTAGCCATTACAATCGGTCCAGATTATACGGTGAAAAATGATCCTTCAATTATAAATGGTGAAGGAATAGCCCTCGAAATTGCTAATTATCATCATGATTACCCCGGAATGGCAATTGTTTGGGCAGCGACTAAAAGTAATACACCGATTGTAAAAGAACCCGTTCAGAAAATGATTCAACTTTTACAGAACGATTATTTGTCTCATTTGTAGATCATGCTTTCTATTGATGTGAAAAGAATTTCAAATAGGCGATGATTAGAAAGTTGTTCTTTATTGGTGAGAAAACTAGTTGAAACTATGTGAAAAAATAGATGGATATTCATCATGAAAAACTATCAAGTTCAAAGAGAACTGAAAATACAATGATTCAATGTTTATTCCGTTTGAAATAAGGTAAGAGATAAGTAGAAGGAAATATTGGAAAAGAGGTGCGGAAAAGATATGAATCTTTTAGAACGAATTCAAGAGATAGAAAAAATCCAAGGAAGTGACGCCAATAAGGTGTTTACAATGTATTTAAATACGGATCCATCAGACCCTGATCAACAAGGTGGGAAGTGGAAAATACATTTAAAAAATGGGCTCCATAATTTTGAAAGATATTTGCAGGAAGACGAGAACAAAGAAGAACTTAAGCAATTCCAAAATATCAAGAAAAAAGTTGAACGATACATCTTTGATCATGAACAACATTTAAAAAGATCTGTTGTTATTTTTGCTACTGCTGATGAAGAGATTTGGTTTGCGGAACGTCTTCAAATCCGAGTGAAATCTGAATTTTACTGGGAAGCCTCTCCAGTACTTGATCAGCTAGATGCATTGGTAAAAGAATATCCAAAAGCAGGAATTATTTTAGCCCCACATGATGTAGTGAAAGTGATTGAGACTTCTTTAAATGAAGTTGGAGAAAATTTTAGTTATGAACTGGATCTTGATACAGAAGATTGGAAAGAAAAAGTGGGACCGCGTAAAGGTTTTCATTCTTCGGGTCTTGGTTCAAGAAATGCTCAAATCGATAATTTTAAAGCACGTTTTGAAGCGAATAAACATCGTTGGTATAAAGACATTGCTGCAAAGTTAGACAAACAAGCAAAAGATTGCGGATGGGAAAAAATTTATATTGTTGGTGAAAAAGACGTTTCACATGAGTTAGATGTCGCAATGAATAAGAAAGTAGATGAAATCGTTCATAAAAATATGGTCGATCAAGAAACATCTAAAGTGATTCACGCGATTTTTGGTTAATTTTAAAAAAGTCGACTGCCTCTGACAGTCGACTTTTTATTATGAAATATTTTAGATGGAATGTAGGAAGTTCATATCTATTGTTTTACTCTAGCCCCAAATGCTGTTTTAATAAACCGCCAATTTCATCTAATTCTTCTTCATCCATCATATAATACCAAATATTGTCTTCCATTCGTTTTCCAGTTCCATTTTCAAATCTTAATTGTTCAATGGTATCGGCTGCATTTCGATAGTTTTTTTGGATGTCGATCATTTCATCGAAAGACATATTCGTTTTAATGTTTTTGCCGATAGCATCAAATATCTCCCGGTAATTCAGTAAAGTCGTGATGGATTTACCTTCATTTAAAACCCCTTGAATCACTTGTCTTTGACGGTTTTGTCGTCCCCAGTCACCTTCAGGATCTTCTTTACGCATTCTAATATAAGATAATGCTTCTTCCCCAGTTAATGTGATTTTTCCTTTAGGGAAATTGAAATCATCTTGTGTAAACGCTAAATTATTTTGCACGGTAACACCGCCAACAGCATCAACAACTTTTTGGAAGCCTTCCATATTGACTTCAACTACATAATCAATTGGCATATCGAAAAGATTTTCTACGGTGCTCAGTGCCATCTCAATCCCACCAAATGCGTATGCATGATTCAGTTTATCTTTTGTGCCATGTCCAATAATTTCCGTATAAGTATCGCGCGGAATACTCACCATTTTTGTCGAATTTAAACTTGGATTCACGGTCATAATAATCATCGTATCAGATCGACCTTTATCCCCTTCACGCTCATCAACACCTAAAACTAGAACGGAAAAAGGATCTTTTTGTCTAAAATTAACTTCATCATCTCGTTTCTCGGATGATTCCCGATCAATCGGTTGATGCATATTTTTCAATGTAGAAGATATATCGATATAAAAGCTAATTGCAACGCCAAGTAAAAGAAGTCCAACGAGCGCTACAATCCAAGGCCATTTTCTCTTTTTCATAAAAAATCTCTCCTTACTCTTGGGTGTTTTAAAAAAGTATAACCTAATTGTAGACGAATTATCGTTTTGCAAAGTTTCCTAAACTTTTTACGAAAAGATGTCTGTTCGTATATAATACTTACAGATACCGCAACCACTTACTCCAAAAAAAGGTCATATATTAAAATGAAAAAAGGATGATAGATATGTTTATTGTTGACAATTATATTCAATCAATTGAAGCGAATCTTATGAAGCATTCGAGTTTATTGGAAAAGAATTTAAAAGAAATATTACAAAAAGACATTTCGAAGAATGTACATTTACTAGATTTTACTGCGTTCGTGGAGCCTACTCGTTTTGAGCTATCTGTGATGATGTTTTTGATGGATACGGATGGTAATGAAGTGTTTGTCGAAAAGGGTGATGTAGGTTTTGCAGGAAGTGTTGAAGTCTTTCCAGAAGTAAGTTTTCATATATTAGAGGATGAACAATTAGAGGCTTTCTTTGATTTTTACGAAGAAAATGAAGAAGTGCTTGTTGAAAAAGAACGTCATATTTTTAGCACTTGGTTTAAATCATGTTGGGAAAACGCTGGTGGAAGGGAACAAGAACGTCCATCATATTTTGGAGTACATGATGATTATGAATCATTGGATTTAAAAAATGGTGACTGGGTAGATGATGAGGGGAAATGGGCGTAGGCGGTGAAGTGTAACAATAAGCAAAGCATTCTACTTGGGTGTTTTGCTTATATATTTTTACAAGGGTAGGATAGTTATCATTTAAAAAAATAAAAGGAAGGGATTTTATGCGAATTCGCGAAATTGAAGAAAGAGATAACGGAATAATCGAGCAAATCATTAAACATTCTTTGGAGGCGTTTGGACTTGATATCCCTGGAACGGCTTATTTTGATCCTCAACTAAGCGCGCTGACACAGTTTTACGCAAGTGAAAAAAATGCAGCTTATTGGGTAGCGGTAAATGAACGAGATGAAGTTGTCGGTGGGATTGGCATTGCACCGTTTGACGTTAGTAAAGGAATTTGCGAATTGCAAAAATTATATATTTCACCTGCTGCACAAGGAATGGGATTGTCCAGGCAGTTGGTAGAAACAGCACTCACTTTTGCAGCGAAACATTATACAGATTGTTATTTGGAAACGATGAAAAAACTTGAAGTGGCCAATGCTCTTTATGAAAAATTTGGGTTTGATTCCCTTGAAAGTCCATTGGTGGGTTCAGAGCATAGCACGATGGATCGATGGTTTTTGAAAAGATTAGGAGGAGAAATAAAATGTTAATTAGACCAATCACAATTGAAGATGCAGAAGATTTCGTTGAATTAAGTAAGGATATTGACGGGTCAGGATTTATGTTATTTGAATCCGGAGAAAGGAAAACAACTGTTGAACAGCAAAGAAAGTTTTTTGAGAAAATCTTATCTGAACAGCGTTCAATCTTTTTTGTAGCAGAAAGTGAAGGTAAGCTGACTGGGTTTATCGCAGCAGTAGGCAGTGATCTAATTAGAAATCGTCATTCAGCAAAAGTTGTTTTAGGCGTGCAGGATGCTTATCAAGGTCAAGGTGTTGCGTCGAAATTATTTGTGGAACTATTTGACTGGGCGAAAGAAGTTGGCATTACAAGATTAGGACTAACGGTGATTAAAGATAATACAAAAGCATTTAATTTATATCGGAAAATGGGGTTTGTTTTAGAAGGAGAGAAAGTGCATTCACTCATGATTGATGGTGAGCCGGTGAATGAATATTATTTGTATAAGTTGTTATGAAATGGAGGGAGTTTATGAAAAAGGTAGGTGTTTTAATTTTGTTATTCGTTGGTTTGACAGCTATTGTGTTTTCGTTTAACCAATTCGTTTACCCACCATTACCAATAGAAAGTCACTCGGGAAAAGAAGTTGTAAAGATCCTTGAAAAGTCAAATCAAGAAGTTGCGGAAATTGGTGTGGAAGCAGGGACGATTTGGTTTATCACAAAAAATGACTATGATGTAGATGGGAAAATTCAACTTATGATGGAAGAAAAAGGTTGGGTGTTTCAAGAGAAAGACGGCGCGGGGTTGTTTTTTGAGAGGGACGGGGAGAGATTGATTGTGACTACGGAAATGTGGAGCAAAAAATATGTCCTTGTCAAAGTCCCGGGTGTTGACGAGCAACGCTAATTTTATTCAACTGTAAAATTTGTTATGCTAGTCTTATTGAATGAAAGAAGGAGCGTTTTTAGTTGAAGTGTATTTCTTGGAATGTTAATGGATTACGTGCTTGTGTACGAAAAGGATTTTTAGATTATTTTCATGAAGTCGATGCAGATTTGTTTGCAGTGCAAGAGATTAAGCTGCAAGAAGGACAAATTGATTTAGAGTTGGATGGTTATTATCAATACTGGAATTACGCCGAAAAGAAAGGGTATTCAGGGACAGCAGTATTTACAAAAGAAAAGCCTTTATCTGTTCATTATGGAGTTGGGGAAGACGAGTCCGAAGTGGAAGGGCGTATTTTGACATTGGAGTTTCCCGAGTTTTACTTTGTGAATGTGTATACACCAAATGCACAGCGCACCCTCGCGAGACTTCCTTATCGATTAGAGTGGGAAGCAAGAATGTATACATATTTGAATGAGTTGGATGAGAAGAAACCAGTTATCTATTGCGGCGATTTAAATGTTGCACATGCAGAAATTGATATTCGAAATGCGAAGTCCAATAAAGGGAATTCAGGTTTTACAGATGAAGAACGTGGGAAAATGACGAAGCTGTTGGAATCAGGATTTACAGATACATTTCGTTATTTTTATCCTGAAAAAGAAGGCGCATATTCGTGGTGGTCGTATATGTCAAAAGTGCGCGAACGAAATATTGGCTGGCGGATTGATTACTTTATCACTTCGAAAAGATTAGAACCATTGCTTGAAAAAGCAGAAATTCATGCAGATGTAATGGGCAGTGATCATTGTCCAATTCTTCTGGAAGTGAATTTACCAGATAAATAATAAATGAAATTATGAGGGCTGCTTAATGTAGCCTTTTTTTATTGCTCGCTGAAACTTTTCGCCTGTTGAACCGTATAAAAGATATTAGGTTTTATTCGAGGGAGGCGGAAAAAGTGAGGAAATTGTATATTAAACAAAAAGTGTTAAGTATGAGGGGAAGATTTTCGGTAAAAGATGCAGAAGAGCAAGAAGTTTATTTTGTTGAAGGTAGCTTTATGCAAATCCCAAAAACTTTTTCGATTAACAATAATCAGTTGGAAGAAGTAGCAATGATTACGAAAAAAACATTTAGTTTTTTGCCAACTTTTTATGTTGATGTCAAAGGACAGGAAACAATGACGATAAAAAAACAATTTTCATTTTTAAAAGCGCGTTACACAATCGATGCAGCGGGAATTGAAGTACGAGGAAATTGGTGGGATATGAATTTTGAAGTTTATCAAAATCAAAGTTTGGTCGGTTCTGTTCGTAAAGAGTGGTTTACTTGGGGAGATAGCTATGAATTAGAAATTGTAAATGATGAAATGGAAGCGCTACTTGTTTCACTCGTCATTGCGATTGATTGTGCGAAAGCTGATCAAAGTGCGGCGGCAGGAGCTGCAACATGATGAATTCAAAGGAGAATAGACTATGACAAAGCATAAAATTTATGCAATGCCATTTGCGAGTGTTTACCCGCATTATATTACGAAGGCAGAAAGAAAAGGGCGTACAAAAGCCGAAGTAGATGAAATCATTCGTTGGTTAACGGGCTATCATGATGAAGACTTAACGAATATTTTAGAAAATAAGACGGATTTTGAAACCTTTTTTACGAAAGCACCGCAATTAAATCCTTCCAGAAACCTCATAAAAGGAGTCATTTGTGGTATTCGAGTGGAAGAAATTGAGGAACCAATTATGCAGGAAATCCGTTATTTAGATAAATTGATTGATGAATTGGCAAAAGGAAAAGCAATGGAAAAGATTTTACGTTCTTAAAGAAACGGAGATGATCTTTTGTACGAATTAAAAACGAAAGAAACGGATGTAGATGTCATCGAATTTATCGAATCTGTTGAAAGTGAAAAAAAGCGTGAAGATGCCTACCGATTGCTAGATATTTTCACGGAAATGACAGGTTTAGAAGCAAAAATGTGGGGTCCAAGCATTATTGGTTTTGGAAAATATCATTATCAATATGAAAGTGGACATAAAGGTGAAGCACCGCTCGTAGGTTTTTCTCCCCGTAAAGCGAAACATTCTTTGTATTTTGCATCAGGTGAATGGCGAGAGCCGCTTTTAAAAGAGTTAGGGAAACACAAAGCGGGGAAAGCTTGTATTTACGTTAATAAATTGGATGATGTACATGAAGAAATTTTGAAGAGATTGATTACCGCTTCAATTGATTATCTAAGAAAAATTCATCCTGAAGAATAAACATCAGTCGTCTATTCGGTTGGTGTTTTTTAGTATAATTCCCCCATTCTTAGGACAAGTTAATGTTAGTGAGTTCGAAAGTGGGGATATTATGCGAAAAAAAAGATTCCAAATAATTGTTCTTTTATTATTCGTAAGCATGCTTCTTATGGCATGTACGAATCGAAGTATTGTTACGAAAAAAAATGACGAAGACCCAGAAGAAATTGGCGAAGCATATGGATTTACAATGTTTAATGTTTCTTTTGATACGACGGAAATGAAAGAAGCACTTGTCAGTCGTTACGATGAAAAAATTGATAAAACAGAAGCGGTTTATGAAAATAAAATTGATGCCGTTTTTTTGCATGGTGATGAAGCGATGGAAAAACTGGATGGGATTTTTAAAGAGCTTGAGCTAGATCCAGAGATGGATGATGAAGATATGATTAAAGAAACTTCAAAAGCCTTTGAAGTGATTGATTATAAAAGTATGAAATTGAAAGTGACATTTAAAGGGCGCGATACGAAAGAGTTAATGATGACGAAATGAAAGCTGCACCTAAAAGCCAAATTTGGGCTTTTAGGTGCGCTTTGCGTTTTTGGTGTTCGCGGATGTTGTGTGATTTTGAAGGCTTTTTCGTGTTGATGGCATTTTTTCTTTTGTTATGAAAAGACTAAAAGGAAAAGACTTATACTGCATTTATTAAGCTAGCGCAAAATGTGCCCGCAATCAACTATAATCTACCCGCAAATTAGTAATACCTGTTACTGCGCTAACTGGGGAGCCGGTAAAATCCGTTTTTCATCCATCATGTCAGATACTGTGCCGAGTTGATATCCTTTTTTCTTGATTTCCACAATCATTTGTTCAAGTCCTTCCGCGGTAGATTTTGTTGGATGCATTAAAATCATTGTGCCGTTATGGATTTCGGAAACGACGCGATTTGCCATTTCTGAAGGATTGGGATTCCGCCAATCAATGGTATCTATTGTCCAAAGAATGGTAAACATTTCTAATTTATGGGCAATTTTTACAGTTTCATCTTTAAAGCTACCGCTTGGTGGGGCGAACCATTTCGGCTTCACATTTAAAGTTTCTTCGATGATGTCATTTGTCATTTTTAGTTCATTCATTGTTTGTTCATTCGAAAAAGTTTTTAAATCTGGATGGCTATAAGCGTGATTGCCAATTTCATGATTGTCGTTGTAAATGGATTTCGCGAGATCGGGATTTTTCTTGGTCCAACTGCCATCAAAGAAAAAGGTTGCTTGTATATCATGTTTCTTTAAAGTTTCTAAGATAGGTGGGATGAATTCATTGCCCCAAGCAACATTGATGAGGAAAGAGACCATTGGTTTTTCAGGATTCCCTTTATAAATTGGAGAAGGGGGTAATTCTGAAAAATGAACATTAGGTGATGTTTCTTCGTAGATGATTTTATTTTCATCAAATTGCTCATCTGGCCACATATTTAAGTAACTTTCTTCAATATTGACGTTTAGCCCATTATAGCCGGGAATTAGTTTCCAAACGCGGTCTATTTTTGCGTCTATCGGCGGCATATTATTTTGATTGGCATAGGCGTGAATTTGTTCCAATAAATTTTCGTTTTCAAACTGAGTTGGGATTAGTTCATGTTGTGCTGGATGATTGGTCGCTTGTTCTGTTTTCGGTGGTGCGGTAATGATTTCAAGAATGAGTATAACAAAGGCAATATATAAGACATTTGTCAGTAGAAATTTTATTTTCACGATGATTCTCCTAAATTCGAAGCGCGATGCAAATTATTTTTTCTGATTTGCTTTGTTATTTTGGCGCTTTGGTCTCCTTAATTCTGCAAATTCTTTTGCCAATTCTTCTTTCATTTGATGTGGCTGGATCTTTTGGTTTTTAGGTGTTTGAGGTAGTGATTTTGATTGATTGCTTTTTCCCTTATGATCATCTCTTCCGATTGGTAAAACCTCCTTTAATGATTTACTTTTATGATGTGCCAATTTGTTGTTTTTATGTATGCAAATTTTTGTTCTCCATAATATCGCCATAACTTATTCGTAAGAAACTAGTATAATCTGGTGACGTTACAATCAGTATGTTAAAATATTGAAAGAGACTTTTAGAAAAAATATCGGAGTGAAAATCATTATGAATACAAACAAAGTAACGAATGGTTCGTTTCAAAAGCGAAATTATAAACCATTTATCATTATTATTTCGGTTATTTTAATCGGGGCGATTGGTGTTCTATCAGGGATGCCTGGATATGAGGATTTTGATGCGTTTGATATTACAATTTTACCGTTAATGAACGCAATTTTTAACAGCTTTACATTTGTCTTTTTGGTTTGTGCGTTGATTGCGATTTTGAAGAAAAATATAACGGTGCATCGCCGTTTTATTTACGCAGCAATGGGTACGACGACTTTATTTTTATTTTCTTATGTTGCATTCCATTTCTTATCTCCTTCAACTCCATTTGGCGGAGAAGGGTTTATTGCGATGTTTTATTATTTCATTTTAATCACACATATTGTACTTGCGGCAGTCATTGTGCCACTCGTATTAACGAGTATTGCACGCGCATGGAATATGGAAAATGAACGCCATCGTAAAATTGCAAGATGGACAATGCCAATCTGGTTATATGTTAGTTTTACAGGGGTTTTAGTTTATATTTTAATCTCGCCGTATTATTGATAAAGTTAGAAGCTCGCATTGATTGCGGGCTTTTTTATTTTTTTGTTATCGAACATATGATTTGTTTGTGAGTTGCGTTATAATAAAGAAAAGCTTAAAGGAGTTGAAAGCATGACAGGAAACACACACATCATGGGAGGTATCGCAGCAAGTCTTGCTTACGCTCAGTTTGCAAATGAAAACCCAATCATTATGGTAGGTACAGGGATTATTGGCGCACTGTTACCAGATATTTGCCATAGTGGAAGTAAAATCGGTAAAAGATTACCGTTATTATCTAAATTCGTGAATGCGATTTTTGGTCATCGCACATTTACGCATAGCTTATTGTTTTTAGTGATCATTGCAATGCTGATGAATACTTTATTTCAAAATGATGCGATTAAAATCGGTTTGCTTATTGGAATGATTAGCCATTATATACTAGATATGGCGACGAAAAATGGTATTCAATTATTTTTCCCAATTCGATTCACCGTGCGTTTTCCGGTGACGACGAGAACTGGAAGTAAAGTAGAAAGTATTATTTTTAGCGTAATGGCGCTAATTTCATTTTACTTTGGTTTTCAAGCGCTTGGGTTTTATTTTTAAATGAAAAATGTGGCAATCCAAATTAAGGAGAGCCATATTTTTTTATTATAAAGTTCCGAGATGATCGGTGGAAATTGTTTCTTTAAATGGAATGCCGAAATAATGATAAGTAAATTGGATTTTATGAATTTTATCGGTATGCTTTGCGGTGATTCCATAAATTTCATCGTTTTCAGATGCAGTGCCATTATCCATATTATTGAACATAACTGTTGGGGATGTCTTTGTTTGGATGGTTACGTCTGACAACTTTTTAAAATTCAAAGCATTCTCTTGTAGCATTTCATCAGCAATTGTAAATCCTTGCATAGGGTTGCTATGTTGAATTTTAGCTATTGATGGTAGTTCTTCATTATTCACGAGGACTTCTTTAATTTGAATTCCTTGAAGCCCACCATTCCCGACGCCAATAACTATGAGTGAGCCATCCTTGCTTGAGGCAAGCGTCCCAACTTCTAAAGGTGGGTTTAGTTTGATGACAATAAATAAGCTTGTGAGCATTCCTAAAGTAAGAATGGCTATCAAAATATATTTTTTACGCATGTTTCACGACTCCTTTTAGATGATTCAGAATTCATTGACTTGTATTGATTGTATCATATTATAAAGGCTTTTGAATGTTTTTGTGGAATATAATTATGAAAGGGGGAGTTGGTGGATGTTGATACGAAAAGCGACAGAAAAAGATGCGGTGGATATTGCGAGAGTCCATGTAGAGAGTTGGCGAACGACGTACAAAGGGATTGTGCCAGATCTATATTTAAATAATCTTTCAGCTGAAGAGCGCGAACAAAATTGGTTAAATGGGATTAAAGAAAATGGTGTCTACATAGCGGAAGATGAAAGTGGAGAAATTGTCGGATTTGCAACGGGTGGTAAGGAAAGAACGGGGAAATATCAAGCATATGATGGTGAGTTATATGCAATTTATTTATTAAAAACTGCCCAGGGAAAAGGACTGGGGCGTAAACTATTTGAAGTCATTGTAGATGATTTGAAAAAGAAAGGATTCAATTCAATGTTAATTTGGGCGTTAGCCGATAATCCTGCATGCCACTTTTATGAAAAGCTTGGTGGTAAACGAATAGATACAGCTGAAATTGAGATTGGTGGAAAGCGGCTAGGGGAAGTTGCATTTGGTTGGCAAGGTTTTGATGTTTGAACTATTATTCAAAAAATGAATGGTGCAAGATATATAGGAAAGCTGAATAAGGGTTCATGGTAGTGGTTGAAGGGACGATATAGAAATGAGAATTTTTTTCAAGCAAATGATTGGTGCAAGTTTTTCGATATCCGTATTTTTTATCATTATGCTAGTGATTCATAGATTTAATTTTTACGGATTTAGTGAAGATATTTCAAATTTATGGATTTGGTTGTTGTTTTATGGTTATGGGATTTTATGTGCTTTCTTAATTGATTTGATCAGAAAATATATGCCGCATTTATCGCTTATTAAACAAGCGATACTTTATATTTTCTTTGGCTATTTGATATTTTTTATCGTTGGAGCAAGTGAGCCGATATTTATGGTTATTGCTGGAACAGTTGGCGCTTTCTTTTCACTGCTTTTTTGGCTTGGAAAAGAAAGTTTAAAACCTTCTAAGTGGTATGCTTGGCTAGTGTTTATAATTCCCCTTATTAGCTTGGCAATAATGCCGTTTGATCTGACAAGTAAGGTCGGTTGGCACGAAACGAAAGGCAGTCATTCTTTGACCGTTGCATACGATTATTTTAATGGGAAACATCTTGTGCCAATTCATGGTGAAAAAGGTGAGGAAATTTACTTTACAATTGAACATAACGTAATCGATTTTGATAGTTATGGGGTATCGATCGATTTAGAAGGTCCAGTCGTTGAAATGGAAACGGATGAAATCTACCGTGTTGTTTTTGAAGAAAAGGCAATGAAAAATATTTTTGTGACGGCAGATAAAGGGCGTAATGGCAAGTTTCAAGTTAAATGGTGGAAAGAAAAATAGTCATTCCAAGGAACTAGAAACGAATGCCACAAAAAGCAGCAAAGAACACAAACAACCCGCAACACAAAAAAAGGGAAGTGTCGCGAAAAGTTTTTCGCGACAGCTTCACCCTTAAGGATTCGTTGACCATAATCCCGCAGATTTTACGAAAACGCGTGGATTTAGTTTTAATTGGGCAACCATTAATTCTGCTAAATCTTCTGGTTGCATGACTTTTTCAGGATTGCCATCTGTTAAGTTTTCAGCAAAAGCTAAATCTGTTGCAACTGTACTTGGTGTTAGGGCAGTTACACGGATATTATGCTTACGAACTTCTTGCATAAGTGAATCTGAAAGGCCAATTAGACCAAATTTAGAAGCACTATAAGCTGCAGTGACTGCACCGCCTCTTTCTCCAGCTGTTGAAGAAATATTAATGATATCTCCCGATTCTTGCTCAATCATGCCAGGAAGGACTGCGCGCGTGACATAATAAGGACCCATTAAGTTAATATCTACAATTTTTTTGAATTCTTCTGGATCAAATTCCAGGAAGCTACCAAATTTTCCAGTTCCAGCATTATTAATTAAAATATCGATGGCACCTAATTCTGATTTTACATGTTCAACTGCAGAAATTACTGCGTTGTTATCAGATACGTCTGCAGTCGCCATTGTAACTTGCACATCATAAGTCGCAACTTCTTCTGCAACTTTTTCCAAGTTTGCACCCGTTCTTCCGATTAACCCAAGATTAATCCCTTCTTTTGCGAATGCAATTGCCGTTGCACGTCCAATTCCACGCCCAGCACCTGTAATAATCGCTGTTTTACCTTTTAAATTTTGCATACTTAAACACCTCACTATTTTATTTACACTAACAACTATAACAAATGCATGCCATAAGTTGAAATAAACGACTTAGGAGGCTATTCAAAATGTCTTTTTGAACAGCCTCCCATTTATTCATCAAATTTTTGTTTTAAATATTTTGCACCTTCAACCATATTAACTCCGTACCAAAACATTTCTCCATCAATTAACGAAATGTCTACATCTGGTAAAAGCGTTTTAAATTCTTCCACATGCTTTTCTTGAAAACGAAAAGGCTCTGTTGCTAAAAATAAATAATCGAGTTCTGCCTTTTTAAGCTCTTCCAGTGTAACAGCTGGATAACGTCCTTCAAACTTTGTAAATGGATTGATAAGATGTAAAGATTCTAGAACGGTATTAATATATGTAGAATGACCGACCACCATATACGGCGTTCGCCAAATCATATAAGCCGCTTTTTTTCCTTGTAAATTTGGGAGATTTTGAAAAGCTGTTTCAATCGTATAAGCGAGCTGACTGGCTTCTTCTTGCTTCTGAACAATTTTTCCAAGGTCTTCAAGCATTCGTTTATTTTCTTGAATCGACTGAATTTCAAAAACAAAAACTGGAAAGTCTTTTTCTAACTGGGCAACAATTTCTTTCGTATTTTCTTCTTTTTCCGCAATGATTAAATCGGGTTTGACCGCATGAATTTTATTGATATTAATTTCTTTTGTTCCACCAACAATTGGGATATGTTCAATTTGCTCTTTTGGATAAATACAAAAACGTGTACGTCCGACAACTTCTTTGTCTAATCCAATTGCAAATAAGGTTGCTGTAATCGCCGGACAAAGCGATACAATTCTTTTCGGTCTAGTCGTTAATTTAACTTCTCTCCCAACATGATCAATCAATGCAACTCCCTCCTTTAATTAAACGCCTAAAAATAGTAAAACAATTGGAATCGTGCCAATGCTAATGATCGTTGTAATAAAAGTTGTAAAGGAAACTAAATCAGGTTCAGTGCCAAATTGTAAAGCGAACATAGTTGTATTGGCAGCAGCGGGCATTGCCGCTTGTAAAATAATGACTGAGCGCAGTAAATCATTGACAGGCATAAAATATAAAATCGCTGCCGCAACAAGCGGAGAAGCAACCATACGAATGACAGTTACCGCTGTCACATAACGATAGGCTACTCTTTTTCGACTAATTGCAGCGAGTTGCATCCCAAGTACGAGCATAACCGTTGGAATCGAAGCATCCGCCACTAAACTGATTCCTTCCATAAGCGCTGTTGGTAAAGTAATGGAAAAAGCTTGGAATAATAGACCAGCAAAAGCCGCATAAATCAACGGCATTCGAATGACACGGTTTAGCGATTGTTTTAAAGTCGCTTTTTCTTCACCACCAAGGGATGCAAAAAAGATTCCAATAGAGTTCATCAGTAAAGATTGAAAGACCATCATAATGACAGCATAATCAAAACCGACCGCCCCAAAAGCAAATAAAACGACAGGCGCTCCGTAATTTCCACTATTCATAAAAACGCCGCCAAGAACCATAGCAGATAGCTCTGGTTGTGTTGCTTTCATAAAATAACCCGTAGCCCAAACGATGATGAATAAAACAACTGTAAGAATTAAACAGAAAACAATAATATACAAATAATCCATCGTTAAAGGATTTGTAAAAAATGTCCGAAAGGCGAGAAAAGGAGACATTAAATAAAGTGCCGCTGTCGAAATCGATTTAATATCAAAGCCGATCAGTTTTTGACCAATAAAGCCAATCGCAAATATAATTAACACAGGTAAAATAATTAAAAATAAATCCATTCATATCAACTCCGACAAGAATACTAAGTTTAATCATAACAGAAAAATAAGCGATGGATTATTATAAAATTAAAAAAAGTGAATATAATGAGGTGAGCATTTAGAATTTGCAGATACATTAATGGAAATCTATCATAATGACTTGAGCGTGTTAATTTCAAATTTTTATCAAATCAGCTACAGTAATAAAGAGAAGATTATTTAAAAAGGGAGTTGATTTCGATCGAAACAATTCAACAGCTTAGATTGTCGCGTATGCATACAATTGGCCGTGTAAAAAGAGTGAAGGAATCAAATTGGACATTCCAACCAGACGGCTTTAATAACAACATACTTTGGCATGCCGGGCATATTTTCGTAATTGTTGAGATTTATCTCCATCAAAGTGTGCCATCCTATGAAATAAAAAATCCAGAGTGGATTGCTTTATTTGACGATGGGACGAGTCCTGAAGAGTGGGATGAAAATATTCCAACAGGTGCAGAGATTTTAGCGGCTCTTCGTGAACAAATGAGTTGGGTCATTCCTTTTGTGGAAAACCAATTAGAAAAGAAGATGAATGAGCCACTTGTCATTGGCAATGATATTATGACCATTGATACGATTGAAGGCATCGTCCAATTTTTATCATGGCACGAAGGAACACATGCAGGAACAATTGACGCATTAAATCGTCTAAATTAAAACATAATGAATTTGGGGGCTTTATCATGGAGAAATTACAATCAATCGAGCAGTTCGAACAATTGAAAAATGAAGATAGAACGATGTTTATGTTCACAGCAGGATGGTGTCCTGATTGTACGGTAATCGAACCAATTTTACCGCGTCTAGAAGTAGATTACCCAGAATACACTTTTATTTCAGTAGATCGTGATGAATTTATTGATTTATGTGCGGAAATGGATATTTTTGGAATTCCTAGTTTCATTGCTTTCCATTCAGGAGAAGAAGTAGGTCGTTTTGTCAGTAAAGACCGTAAAACACAAAGTGAAATTGAAGATTTTATTAATGGATTAGCATAAGAACTGTCAATGACCAAATAACTTTTCTATCAATAGAATCGTTATTTGGTTTTTTATTTCCCGGGAAATGATTTTTGAAATCGTAAATAAAAATTTATAAGCATGCTACTTTGTAAATTGGGAAGTAATTGTATGTTTTTTATTTAAAAAGTGAATCATTCGTTTATAATAAAGAGTATTTCTAATCAATGGAGGCGATAAAATGATGTATCGAGCGTTATCAATCGCAGGGTCTGCAGCTAGAGGCGGAGCGGGCATTCAAGCGGATTTAAAAACATTTCAAGAACTCGGTGTATTTGGGACGACTGCTGTAACAGCGATTGTTGCACGAAACCCTAGAACGGGTGAAGGTGTCTTCCCACAACATATCGATGCGATTGAAGCACAAGTGCATACGGCATTAAAAGATATTGGTGCGGATGCGATTAAAACGGGCATGCTTTTTACGGAAGAAATTATTACAAAAACAGCTGACTGGCTGAAGCAATCTGAAGTTAAAAATATTGTAGTTGATCCCGTCATGATCGGTAAAGTCGGGTCAGTTTTATTAAAAGATGATGCGATTGAAAGTATGAAAACAAAATTACTTCCGCTCGCAACGATTATTACACCGAATATGCCAGAAGCTGCGCAATTACTTGGGATTGCATCTTTAAATTCTGTCGAGCAATTAAAAGAAGCAGCAAAAGAATTACATAAACTTGGACCGAAGTATGTGCTCGTAAAGGGTGGTCGATTAGAAGGTCCAGCGATTGATGTTTTATATGATGGTGAAAAGTTTTATATGTTAGAAGCACCACGTATTGATACAATCCATACGAACGGGGCTGGCTGTACATATTCAGCAGCAATTACGGCAAGACTTGCGAAGGGCGATACTGTTCCAGAAGCGGTCATATTTGCGAAAAAATTTATTACAGCAGCGATTCGTCATTCGTTCGGTTTTATCCAAGGCGTTGGACCAACTTATCACGCGGCCTATCGCAAGTATGATGAAACTTCTTGTAAAGTTTGGGTTGAAGAAGAGTAATTAAAGTAGGAGAGACGAGTATGCAAAAAATTATCGTAATTGGTGCAGGAATTTTAGGCGCTTCAACGGCTTATCATCTTGCACGTTACGGCGCAACCGTAATCGTTGTTGACCGAAAAGATGCAGGTCAAGCGACAGATGCCGCTGCCGGGATTATTTGTCCGTGGATATCACAGCGAAGAAATAAGGCTTGGTATGCATTAGCTAAAAATGGTGCCGCTTATTATGAGCCTTTAATCGCAGCTTTAGAGCAAGATGGTGAAGTGGAAACAGGTTACCGGAAAGTTGGGGCAATTAGTTTACATACAGAAGTTAAAAAACTCGATGGTATGGAAGAAAGAGCAACAAAACGCCGGACAGATGCACCAGAAATTGGTGAAATTCGAAGATTGAATGAATTGGAAACGCAGGGAAAATTTCCCGTTTTGGATGAAACACATGCTTCGGTCTTTGTAAGTGGTGCCGCAAGAGTAAACGGACGTGCGCTTAGGGATGCGCTCATTCGCGGTGCGAAAAAACACGGAGCAACATTTATCAATGGCTCGGCCGAATTAGCAGTCGAGCAGTCGAAAGTGATTGGCGTTCGTGTCAATGAGGACTTCATTGAAGCCGATCAAGTTATAGTGACGGCAGGTGCTTGGGCTGCAAAATTATTTGAACCATTCGATGTTCATTTACAAATTGGTGGACAAAAAGCACAAATTGCGCATTTTCAACTAGAAAATAATGACACCAAAAATTGGTCAGTCGTGATGCCGCCGACCAATCAATATTTACTCGCTTTCGATCAAGGCGAAATCGTCGCAGGCGCCACCTATGAAGATGATAGGGAAGGTGACTTACGTGTAACGGTGGGTGGATTACATGAGATTTTTGATAAAGCATTACAAATTGCGCCAGGTTTAAAAGATGCAATGTTTAAAGAAGCACGCGTTGGTTTCCGTCCATTTACGCCAAATTTCATACCGATTATTGGAGAAGTACCTTGTTTAACGAATGTATTTCTCGCGAATGGTTTAGGTTCTTCAGGATTAACTGTCGGTCCGTATTTAGGGGAACAGTTGGCAAAGCTTGCACTTCAAAAAGAAGTTGAAATTGATTTATCATTGTACAAAGTTGACCAAGTTTTAAGTGAATAAAAACACTGTCCAGCAAGCGTTTGAATAAGCTGGACAGTGTTTTTTGTTTTTAACAGAATTTTTCGAGTTCGCGTTAATCTAAATTGCTTTCAATGTATCTTTCATATCCTCATAAACACCATTCCATAATTGTTCATCTTCTTTAAATGCTTTAGCGGTAATGCCAATCAATGTTTTAAACGCTTCTTCATAGCCTTCTGTATCTTTTTCAGGTAAATCCTTTTTATATTGGTCTACAAATGCTTTAGTAGTCGGTGCAATCGGTCCCCATTTCGCGACTTCATTTCCTGATTCATCAATAAAAATCATAATTGGAATCGTTCTTGATTTGCCATTTGTTAAATATTGATCCATCAGTTCTAAGTTTTCATCGCGTAAAAGAAATTTTACAGGTAGTTCTGTTTTTTCTGCTAAACGCAGTAAAATTGGAATGTTTAACATGCAATGACCACACCAAGGTTCAGCAAGAATGACAGCTCGTAAGTTTTTTTCCTTTAAATCATAAAGAAATTGTTCATCATTTGAAAGTGAAAAATTATTATAAATATGATTAAAACCTGCTTGATGTTTTTCTAATGTCTCCACATACTGCTCCGATGTTATCCCTTTTTCAAACCACTCTTGTAAACTCATTTTTCATTCACTCCTATTCATATCAATGATTTAAGTATACGAAATATTTAGCAGTTGGGAAATGAAAAAGCCTGTTCAATTCCCATGTAATAAACTATTTAGAGGAAAAAAACTAAAATAACCTTAAAAATGCAATAAAAGCGAATAATTGGAATGTAAAAAAGAGCTTTGCTTTTTTGTTTGAAAAACATTAACATGTAAAAGGAACAATTTTCTTATATTTTTTAGCAATAACTTACAAGAACTAAAAAATATATTTATATAAATTGCTGGAAGGGGGAAGAAGACATGAACTTAGCTGCGATTGGTGTGCCGGGGTTAATTATTATTCTGGTCATTATCTTAATTTTATTCGGCCCTAGAAAGTTGCCGGAAATCGGTTCTGCTGTTGGAAAGACATTAGCAGAATTTAAAAAATCAACGAGAGATATTATGAATGACGATGACGATGCTGAAAAGAAATCTGAATCGAAAAAGTAGGTGAAAAGGTATGGCCGAGGAAAAAGAAGTTGTAGAAAATGCTAATGCCAATGCCAAATCATCTCAACAAGAAGAAAGTCAAGCTGAAAGTGAACCGAGTTTAATCGAACATTTAAGTGACTTGAAAAAACAACTGATTAAGGCAGTAATTGTATTTGTTGTCTTCTTTATTGCTGTCTTCAGTACGATTAATTACTGGTTTCCTTATGTAACAAGAGGGCATCAACTAATCGTCTTAAGCCCGTTAGAGGTCGTTTCGTTTTATATGTCTATTTCTGCGGCGCTTGCATTTGGTTTATCATTGCCATTCTTAAGTCATTTTATATGGAAATTTGTCAAGCCAGGATTAACGGAGCAAGAAAGTCGTTTTTTCAGCTTATATTCACCTGTAATGTTTTTATTATTTGTAATCGGTTTAGCGTTTGGTTATTTCATCGTCAATCCGCTTAGTTATAATTTTTTAACGACATTAGGTGCAATCAATTTTGATGTGATGATTTCGGCGCATGAGTATGCACGATTTTTATTATTTACAACGATGCCAATCGGTTTAATGTTTGAGTTGCCGATGGTTGCAATGTTTTTAGCGTCTATCGGACTATTAACAGTAGATACTTTGAAAAAAGTGCGAAAATGGTCCTATGTCGCTTTGGCTGTATTATCGGCGTTAATTACACCGCCAGATTTTATTAGCCAATTGATTGTATTAATCCCTATGATTCTGCTATATGAAGCGAGTATTCGTCTCGTAGCACGAATTGAAAAACGTGCGAGTTTAAGAGACGAAGAAGAAACGATTTCAGAATAATTCGGGCGCGATCAGGTTGCGCTTGCAAAAGATTACCCGCATTTTATGACAAATGTGAAGGAGGAAATAAACGATGACAAATAAAGATTCTAAAGGTATGAGCCGAAGAAATTTTTTGAAAAGTAGTGGACTTGTTGCCGGAGGACTTGTAGGTGGTTCTTTATTCGGTGGTCTATTAACGAGCCAATTACAAAAAGGTGAGAAAGATAATACGAAACAGGTAACAGCAGAACCGTCATTTGAAGCACGTACTTTCTTTAGCCGAAATGAAGACTTTGATATTTTATCTGCTGCGGTTGAAAGAATTTTCCCGGAAGATAGTCGTGGTTCAGGTGCAATTGGATTAGGTGTACCTTATTTCATCGACCGACAATTATCAGGTGACTGGGGAAGAAATGCGAACGACTATATGCATGGTCCATTCCCAACGATTAAAAAGACAGATAGTTACCAAGAAGAAAATCGTTCAAATAATGATGTAATTAATACATCTACAGAGGTTCTTGTACCAGCGAATACGCCTAGATATCAAACGAAAATGAACAGAGGTGTATTTTTCCTTGAAGGGTTACGTGCAATGGAGCAAACTTCTAAGGATAAATTTGGTGATCGTTTCGTGAAATTAGAAACTGAACAACAAGACGAAGTTCTAAAAATGTTTGAAAACGGTGAAGTTCAATTCAATGGTGTAGATTCTGCAGACTTCTTTAGCCTGTTGCGTCAAACAACAATTGAAGGTGTTTATGCTGACCCAGTTTACGGCGGAAACCGCAATATGGAAGCTTGGAGAATGAAAGAATTCCCTGGACCACGTATGGGCTTCATGAATGATATTGAAACAGAAGAATTCCTCGTAATGGAACCTGAAAGCTTACGTAATTATCAAGGACATAATTAAGGAGATGCAGTAAATGGCTACAAAATTAGATAAAGTTGACGTCGTAGTTGTTGGAAGTGGTTGGGCTGGTGGAGTTGTTTCAGCTGAACTTTCTAAAGCAGGCTACAAAATTGTTATGTTAGAGCGTGGAAAAGATCAAAAACGTTCTGATTTCATTGGTGTTAAAGACGAATTACGTTATACAAACAGACATGAAATGATTGAAAAATTAACAAATGATACAATTACTTCACGTGTATCGATTTCAGATGCTGCACTTCCTGTACGTTTACATAAAGAAATGAACGTTGGAACAGCACTTGGTGGCGGTAGTATGCACTGGGCAGGTTCTGTTTATCGTTGGCGTTCATATGACTTCGAAATTCGTTCAAAAACAGTTGAGCGCTACGGAGAGTCGAAAATTCCAGAAGGGATGCAAATCCGTGACTGGGGAATTACGTATGATGAGTTAGAGCCGTACTATGCAAAATGGGAATTAACAGCAGGGATTTCAGGTGAACCAGATCCATTAGGTGACCATCGTTCAATCGATTATCCAAACCCACCGATGTTAGCATCACCTGCTATTAAACTATTTAAAGAATCAGCGAAAAATATCGGTTTAAATCCTTACCAAATGGCATCTGGAAATATGTCACAAACATATACAAACCCGGACGGAGAAACAATGAACCAATGTATGTTCTGTGCGTTCTGTACAATGTATGGTTGTGACTTCTCATCTAAGTCAGATCCACTTGCAACGGTTCTTCCAACTGCACAAAAAACAGGGAATTGTGAAATTAGAACAGACTCACTTGTTCGTCGTGTCATCCATGAAAATGGTAAAGCGACAGGTGTTATGTATACAGATACAAAAACTGGTCAAGAATTTATCCAACCAGCTGACGTTGTTGTACTTGCGGCATTCACATTCTCAAACAACCGTTTACTAATGTTGTCTGAAATTGGTGAAATCTATAATCCTGAAACGAGAAAAGGAACGATTGGTCGTAACTTCACTGGACAATTCAACAGTACTTTCCTAGGTGCTCGTGGATTCTTTGAAGATAAGAAATTCAACTATTATATGGGTGCAGGTGGTCTTGGTGGTGCGTTAAGTGATTATGACGCAGACATTTTTGATCATACAGACTTAGATTTCATCCACGGTGGTGGAATTGAGCTTCGTCAATACGGAGATGCAGCCATTAAAAATAACTTTGTTCCAAAAGGCACGCCATCTTGGGGACCTGAGTTCAAAGAGAAATCATTACATTATGCATACCGTTCGTTAATCGTTTGGTACTCTGCAGCAGTTATGCCTTGGTGGCACAACTATATGGACTTAGATCCAACTTATAAAGATGAGTTTGGCGATCCATTATTACGTATCACAAATAAAATTACAGACCAAGATCGAAATATTGCAGCATTCGGTATTGAAAAATGTGCTGAAATTATGGAAGCAATGGGTGCGGATATTATTGATAAAGATGAATTACCAGATCAATTTGACCACACTTACGAAGGCATGCACTATATCGGTGGTGTTGCAATGGGTGAAGATCCAGAAACATCTGCAGTAAATAATTACCTACAAATGTGGGAAATGGAAAACTTATTCGTTGTTGGTGGTTCAGCATTACCACACTTCAGTAGTCACCACCCAACGCCAACAATCGGTGCTTTAGCATACCGTGCAGCTGAAGGAATTGAGAAATTCTTAAAAGAAGGCGGCATGTTAGCAGAGCCGAAAAAAGTTGGTTACTAATCGTAACGAATAAACTTAAGTTGTCCGGAAAGTTATAAGACTTTCTGGGCAGCTTTTTTTACTATGTAAATATTGCGAAATGAGCCGTGATTCTTTTTTTATCCCCACTATTATTTCAGACTATTTTATAGTATACTAATAATTGAAATCATTCAATCTTAAGGGGATGGGTTTCAAATTTAGTTATATGATAATATTATTTGTAAGGGGACACGGACATCATGACAGAACAAAAAATTAAAGTTGAATTAGCAACAACACAAAAAGAAAAACCAGCTGCAAAAGAGCTACAGTTCGGAAAAGTATTTACAGATCATATGTTCATTGCCGATTATTCGGAAGACAAGGGATGGTTTGATCACCGCGTCGTACCTTATGAGCCATTAACATTAGATCCGGCAGCCATTATTTTTCACTACGGACAAACTGTTTTTGAAGGATTAAAAGCGTATTTAGGGGAAGATGGTACAATCCGCTTATTCCGTCCTGAGCAAAATATGCGTAGAATGAACCAATCAAGTACGCGTTTATGTATGCCACAAATTGATGAGGAAATGGCATTAGAAGCACTAAAACAATTACTGAAGGTCGATAAAGATTGGATTCCTGGTGAAGCAGGGACTTCCCTTTATATTCGTCCATTTATGATTGCAACAGAACCTTATTTAGGGGTAGCACCATCGACAAAATATCGTTTTATGATTATTTTATCACCAGTCGGTTCTTATTATAAAGAAGGTATTCACCCTGTAAAAATTTTAGTTGAGAATGAATATGTTCGTGCAGTTTCAGGTGGTACGGGAACAGCAAAAACAGCGGGGAATTATGCAGCGAGTTTAAAAGCACAAGAAATTGCAGATGCAAAAGGGTATTCACAAGTCCTTTGGTTAGACGGTGTGGAGAAGAAATACATAGAAGAAGTCGGCAGTATGAACGTCTTTTTCAAAATTAACGGTGAAGTCGTCACACCTGCATTAAATGGCAGTATTTTAGAAGGTATTACAAGAAAATCAATTATTGAAATGCTAAAATACTGGGGTGTACCAGTTATTGAGCGTAGAGTGTCAATGGAAGAGTTAAAAGAAGCACATGCAACAGGAGATTTAGAAGAAGCTTTTGGAACAGGCACAGCGGCAGTTATTTCGCCAATTGGTGAATTTAATTGGCAAGATGAGAAATTTATTGTCAATGAAGGAAAAACCGGTGAATTATCAAAACGCCTTTATGATACATTAACAGGTATTCAAACAGGCGCAGTTGAAGATCCATTTCATTGGATTGTCACGATTGATTAAATAAATAAAAGTGGAAGAGTGACTGGGATTTAAGCACTCTTCTACTTTTTTGTAATGGAGGGATTTTTTGAAAAAGAATAAAATAATTGCATATATTCCAGGGGTTCTTCTTTGTATCGGCGTTATTTTAATCGGAATTTATCTTGCGGATTTACTCGGACTACTTTTAATTGAACTAGATATTTTACCGGCTGGCAGTGCAAGTCCAATTTCAGGAATATTTGTTGCGATATTATTGGGGATTTTAGTTCGTAATACAATTGGTGTTAGTGAAGTTTTTATGAGTGGCGTTCAATATTCTTTGAAATATTTGCTTCGCGCTGGAATTATTTTACTTGGATTAAGACTGAGTTTAGCGGAAGCACTTAAATTAGGTGCTTGGGGATTGCCACTCATTATTATTTGTATTAGTTCAGGGCTTGCGGTGACTTTATATTTCACGAAAAAAATGAATCAATCGAGAAGACTTGGGACGTTAATTGCCTGTGGTACGGGGATCTGTGGCGTTACTGCCATTATGGCAACGGCCCCTGTTGTGAAAGCGAAAGACGATGAAATTTCATATGCAGTCGCAAATATTACGATTTTTGGACTTGTAAGTATGTTGTTTTATCCGTATTTAGCCAATGTATTTTTTGCAGATGCCCCTGTAAAAGCGGGTCTGTTTTTAGGAACGGCAATTCACGATACGGCACAAGTCACGGGTGCGGCGTTAATTTACAATCAAATGTATGATATGGAAAAAGTTGTGGATGTTGCCACTGTCACAAAATTAACGAGAAATTTATTTATTATTGCAGTCATTCCATTTATTTCTTATTTATTTTATAAAAATAATCAAACATCAGATACGAAAATTGCAGAAAATATTCCTAAATGGCATCAACTTGTTCCTTTATTTGTCATCGGTTTTTTATTCCTTGCTTTGTTAAGAACAATCGGAGATTTAATGATTAGAAAAGGCTATTCGGCATTTGGTGTTTTAAATATGTCAGCTTGGGAAAGTTTTTATACTTCGCTTAGCTCTTTTGGTTCAACGTATTTACTCGGTGCTGCTATGGCGGGAGTTGGTTTATCGACGAATTTGAAAATGTTTAAAGGATTAGGTTTTAAACCTTTTTTAATTGGACTTATTGCCGCGTTCTCAGTCAGCTTAGTTAGTTTTATTTTAATTTCTTTATTTGGTGGTTTTATCACACTCTAAATCGGGATAAATTCCTTTTTTCGGGTCATACTGTAAATGACTTTTAGAAAAGGAGGGATTTCGTGAAGAAAATTAAGTTCATCGCTCTTGCGGTTCTTATGATGTCTGTGTTAGCTGCTTGTGGAACAAATAAGAACACAACGAAAGACAATGTCGATGACAATCGCGCGGTAGAAAATGAGAAAACTACTGAAAATCGTGACGAGGCGGATGACGGTCTCGCGGATGGACTCGATAATGGCGTCGATCATAATGGTGAATCGCGTTTAGATCATGCAGAAGATGCGGCGGATAAAGTAGCGGAACTTGATGAAGTCGATAATGCAACGGTTATCATTACCGATAATAATGCGTATGTTGCGGTAATGATGAAGAATGAAGCGGATGGCGATAACGCTTCTGGTGAAGAAGAACTCTCCAAAGAATTGGAAGATAAAATCGCCGATAAAGTTCGAGAAGTTAAAGGTGATGTGAAAAATGTTTATGTTTCACTGAACCCAGACTTTGGTGAACGAATGCGCGGTTATGGTGAACGGATTAACGAAGGTGAACCAATTGAAGGATTCTTTGATGAGTTCAGCGAAGCAGTTCGTAATGTGTTCCCTGATGCTAGGTGAAAAAATGACCCCAAAGCCTAACCGAAGGCATTGGGGTCATTTTTATCGTGTGATGGTAATTTACTAAAATATGTTAAATTCATGCAGCATACTATAATCGATGTTCCGCATATAAATGCTTTTCCGTCAATCTTTGTAGTTTTTCGATCGTTTCGAAAGAAGCACCTTTTTCATAAGCAATAATGGAATCGAGGAGTTGCGTCTGAGAATTCGCGCCGACCAATGCAGAAGCGATACTTTGTTCGCGTAAGACGAAATGAATCGCCGCTGCGTGCAAATCATCGATGTCCTTGTGTAAAGTTTCAATCGTTTTCAATAAATCTTGTTCACCATATGCAGCAAAACCTTTTGCTGCTTTTTCTCGTTTCGTACCGTCAACCGTTAAAAAGCCTTTCGCGATTGTTCCGCGTGTAATGATTGAGGCATTTTGTTGTTCAATCATTGGAAACCATTCTTCAGGTCGTCGGTCAAGTGCACTATATTGCATCATAACGGAAACTGCTGACCCATTTTTTAAGAACCTATCGATGACTGTCGGACGAATAGATGAAATGCCGTATTGTAAAATAAGACCTTCTTTTTTTAAGCTTTCAAATGCATCAATCGTTTCTAAAACATCATCTTCCATCGTTCCACCATGCAATTGATAAAGGTCAATATAATCAGTCCCGAGCCTTTGTAAACTATTTTTAACGGCTTCCATAATATGTTTTTTTGAAGGATTCCACGACCAAGTTTTCCCGTCAGGATTTAATTGATTGCCTACTTTTGTGGCAAGTACAATCTCTTTTCTACGTCCTTTTAATAAATGAGCCATCATTTCTTCGTTTTGTCCACCAGCATATAAATCTGCCGTATCAAAAAAGTTCATGCCTGCGTGAAGTGCTGTATCAAAAATCTTTTCTGCTTCACGTACTTCATTTGGTAATGACATTGCGCCAAAACCGAGTTCAGAGATAAAAATACCACTTTTCCCTAATTCTCTCTTCTTCATTACGCCACCGCCTTTTTTATTCATGTTACAATGAAAAAATACGAAATGCTACTGCAAAAGGTTAAGAAGGGAAGGAAAACACATGTCAAAATATGAAGAGAAAACATTAGAAACGAAACCCATTTTCAATGGGAGAATTATTGCACTACAAGTCGATGATGTGGTATTGCCTGATGGTCAACAAGCTAAACGAGAAATTGTGAAACATCCCGGGGCAGTTGCGTTAATTCCTGTGACTGTTGAAGGGAAAATCATCCTTGTACGACAATTTCGAAAAGCTTTAGAAAGAACAATTATTGAAATTCCAGCGGGGCGAATTGAGCCAGGAGAAGATCCAAAGTTAACGGCAATTCGAGAGTTAGAAGAAGAAACTGGGCTTGGCACGAAAGAGATTACTTATTTACAAACCTTTGCAACCTCGCCAGGTTTTGCGGATGAAATCATTCATTTATATGTAGCGAAAGAACTCTATCCGATTGACAATCCCGCTGAAGGTGATGAAGATGAATTTATTGACGTACTTGAAGTAACCATTGAAGAAGCGGAAAAAATGGTTGCAAAAGGCGAGATTTATGATGCGAAAACTGCATTTGCCGTCTTATATGCGAAACATGAATTGAAAAACTGAAAATAATTTTGAGTGGACGAGCATAAGCTGTACAAGATGGAAGGAGGTGCAGCGAGTGACTCGTTCTTTATCATTTCCGTATTTATTTATTATTTTAGCTGTTAGTTATTTGGGTGGAACTTTATTGTTTAGAGAGTTACCAGAAGCATCTATTGCGAAGATTTTACTCGTTTTTGATGCACGAGTGGTCAAAGGAAGTGAAGCAAATTTATTTTTGCCAGCCATAATCGTTATGTTATTTTTCGGTTTTGCTTTATTATTTGCGCGTTTTACATATAGCCGTTTTTTTGTTGTCATTGTCGCGGCAGTAAAATGCGTGCTATTTGGCATTTCTTCTGCTTATTTATTAGCAAAAGGTTTAAAAGTATATGAGTATGCGATTTGGTGGTTTCCGTTTCAATTAATCTTGTGTTTTGTATTGTTATTGTTTGCATCTGTTTTAACACCACCTTTTTTTCTCAAGACAATGGGGAAAAAAGAACGTAATAATCGAACATTACTTGTGCTACTAATTTTGGCAAGTTTTATTGTGATAGTCGAAAATCTTTTATTCTATTTTTGGATTCAATGATTTTCTAGTGACTTGTTCCCTTTCAGTTGTTTTCTTTAAAGCTTCTTTGGTATAATGGTATACAGTTTGAGGGGGGCATCTTATGAAAAGCCGAATCGATCGAATAAAGAAACAGCTGCACGCGGCCAGCTATAAATTGACACCGCAACGCGAAGCAACGGTTTTGGTCCTCCTTGAGCACGAGGCGGACCACTTAAGTGCAGAAGATGTTTTTTTACTCGTTAAAGAGAAATCACCAGACATCGGTCTGGCAACTGTATACCGAACGTTAGAACTATTAACTGACTTAAAAGTCGTCGATAAAATTAATTTTGGAGATGGTGTCGCACGTTTTGACCTTCGAAAAGAAGGGGCAGATCATTTTCATCACCATTTAATTTGTATCGAATGTGGAAAAGTGGAAGAAGTGCAAGAAGATCTTCTCGGCGATGTTGAAAAAATCGTAGAAAGTAGATGGGATTTTACGATTAAAGATCACTGGCTTACATTTCATGGGATTTGCCGGGATTGTAAGATAGAAGAGCGTGAAGCGTAATTTTGAAGAAGGGGGGATGGCCATGTGCTATCTCCCTTTGTCGTTATTAGAAAGATTAGCTTTCTGAATGAAGCTTTATTTGGAAAAAGTGAATGGAAAGAACCTGCTGAATAATCACAGAAATCTTCAGTTATGGATTGAAACTTTTTAAGGAGGGAATGGAATGAAAGAAGCTCATTTAGCGTTAGTCGATTATTTACATTTTTTACAAGTTGAACGTCAATTAGCAGAGAATACAATTACCTCATACAAACGAGATTTAACAGACTATTTGAATTTTTTATCGGACAATGGAGTTGCGTCGATTGATGCAATTACAAGGCGAGAAATTTTAGCTTATTTACAAAAAATGAAAGACATCGGAAAATCTACTCGAACGATTTCCAGGTCGATTTCATCTATTCGTTCTTTTCATCAGTTTTTATTGCGTGAAAAAGTGGCATCAGGGGATCCAACAGTTCATTTGGAAATGCCGAAAATTGAACAAAAACTTCCGGATATTTTATCGATGACTGAAATTGATTTATTAATCGATGCGCCAAATCGAGAGACGCTACAAGGGAAACGTGATTATGCATTGTTGGAAATTTTATACGGAACAGGGATGCGTGTCAGCGAATTATTAAATTTAAATTTAAGTGATATCCATTTAACGATGGGATTTGTGCGTGTGTTTGGAAAAGGCGGAAAAGAACGGATTATTCCGCTCGGACGTAAAGCGATTGAAGGATGTACAATCTATATCGAGGAAGCCAGGTCGAAGTTTATCGGTAAATCGACAACACCGGTTGAAGCATTGTTCCTGAATATGCGTGGTACGCGTTTAACAAGACAAGGTTGTTGGCGTATTTTAAAGCAGTATGCGTATGAGGCAGGTTTATCGAAAGAACTTACTCCGCATATTTTACGTCATTCTTTTGCGACTCATTTAATTGAAAATGGGGCAGATTTAAGAGCGGTACAAGAAATGCTCGGCCACTCGGATATTTCAACAACACAAATTTATACGCAAGTGAGTCGATCGCGTTTGAAAGAAGTGTATACACAATTTCATCCACGCGCTTAATTTTAGGAGGTTATTGAGATGGAAAAATTTAAAAGAGTTCATTTAGTTGTATTAGATTCAGTGGGGATTGGTGAGGCACCAGATGCTCATTTATTTGGCGATGAGGGCGCGGACACACTCGGTCACATTGCCCGTGAAATGAAAGGCTTAAAAATGCCGAATATGGCTAAATTAGGTCTTTCCAATATTCGCGAAATCGAAGGTATCCCGGCGACAGATGAGCCAATGGCGATGTACGGAAAAATGGCGGAAGCATCTGTTGGGAAAGATACGATGACAGGGCATTGGGAGATTATGGGACTTAACATAAAAGAGCCATTTAAAGTTTATCCAGACGGTTTCCCGAAAGCATTGATTGATGAGTTAGAAAAACGAACAGGACGTAAAATTATAGGCAATAAACCGGCAAGTGGTACGGCGATTATTGATGAATTAGGCGCAGAGCATATGAAAACAGGTGCATTAATCGTTTATACATCAGCGGATCCAGTGCTTCAAATTGCTGCGCATGAAGACATTATTCCAATTGAAGAGCAATATCGTATTTGTGAAATTGCCCGCGAAATTACATTAGCACCTGAATATTTAGTAGGGCGTATCATTGCAAGACCATTTATTGGAGAGCCAGGAAACTTTACAAGAACGACAAATCGCCATGATTATGCGTTAAAGCCATTCGACAGAACAGTGATGAATGAGTTGCAAGATGAGAATTATGATGTCATTGCGATTGGTAAAATTTCTGATATCTTCAACGGGGAAGGTATTACCGAGTCTGTTCGAACGACGAGCAATATGGACGGTGTTGATAAATTATTAGATGTTATGAAAAAAGAGTTTACAGGGCTTAGCTTTTTAAATCTTGTTGATTTTGATGCTTTATATGGGCATCGTCGTGATCCAATTGGCTACGGAAAAGCATTGGAAGAATTCGATGCACGCTTAGATGAAATTTTCGCGGCATTACAAGCTGATGATTTACTCATTCTGACAGCGGATCACGGAAATGACCCGGTTCATAAAGGGACAGATCATACACGTGAATACGTGCCGTTACTTGTTTATTCTCCTGCATTTACATCTGGAGGAAGCATGCCTGTCAATGAAACATTTGCAGATATTGGGGCAACGATTGCTGAAAACTTTAATGTGAAACGTCCGGAGTTTGGTCAGAGCTTTTTACCATTACTAAAAGAAAAGGTGATGTAATTATGGTTCGCATGGTAGATGTCATTTTAAAAAAGCGCAATGGTGAAGTGTTGTCGAAAGAAGAAATTGAACTTTTTGTAGAGGGTTACACAAATGGCACGATTCCAGATTACCAAGCGAGTGCCTTTTTAATGGCGGTTTATTTTAAAGGGATGAATGCTGAGGAACAGGCTGATTTAACGATGGCAATGGTCAATTCAGGTGAACAAATTGATTTGTCTGCCATTGACGGGGTGAAAGTCGATAAACATTCTACAGGCGGTGTAGGTGATACGACGACGTTGATTCTTGTGCCTTTAGTGGCGGCTTGCGGTGTACCTGTTGCGAAAATGAGTGGGCGAGGATTGGGGCATACGGGTGGCACATTAGATAAATTAGAAGCAATGGAAGGCTTTCATATCGAATTAACAAAAGAGCAATTCGTCAAACAAGTAAATGATTTAAAGCTTGCAGTCATTGGTCAAAGTGGCAATTTAACACCGGCTGATCAGCTAATTTACGCACTTCGTGATGTGACAGCAACTGTTGATAGTATCCCGCTTATCGCGAGTTCTATTATGAGTAAAAAGATTGCGGCGGGTGCGGATGCGATTGTCCTAGATGTAAAATCTGGTGATGGTGCATTTATGAAAACGATGGAAGATGCAAAAGCATTGGCAGAAGCGATGGTTGCAATTGGTCACCAAGTCGGTAGACAAACGATGGCTGTTTTATCAGATATGAGTCAACCGCTTGGCAATGCGATTGGCAATGCGCTTGAAGTAAAAGAAGCGATTGAGACATTACAAGGAAAAGGACCGAAAGATTTAACGGAACTTTGCCTTGTACTTGGTAGTCAAATGATCGTGTTAGGTGGGAAAGCACAAACACTTGTGGAAGCGAGAGAAATGCTAGAAGAAGTGATGGCAAACGGAGAAGCGCTTCGCTTATTCGGCGAATTGATTGCAGCGCAAGGCGGTAATGCAAAAGTCATTGAAGATTTGTCATTACTGCCAACTGCGAAATTTGAAAAGGCTGTGCAAGCGGAGCATTCCGGCTATATTACAAAAATGGAAGCAGATGAACTCGGCATTGCAGCGATGTTGCTGGGCGCTGGACGTGCAACAAAAGAAGATGAAATTGACCTCGCGGTAGGAATTACCCTTCATAAAAAAGTTGGCGATTACGTCGAAAAAGGTGAGGCGCTTGCGACAATTCATGCCAATAGGGAAGATGTCGCGCAATCAGAGACTTTAATTTTAAAACACATGCATATTGGCGCTAATCAGGTCGCACCACCGGCTTTAATTGGTGAAGTGATTACATGTTCAGAAGAAAAATAATGAATGAGTAGAAATAAGAGGCGTTTGAAAAGTCGTACTTTGGACTTTTTGGGCAGCCTCTTTTTTATGTTTATGTGTAATTTTTGTTAAAAATGCACATGCTATAAGAAGCGACAAACTTTGTCGAATGATTAGAAGTTTGTCCGTTCATTGACTAGTTTTGTCAACTAAAAGGGTTCCTTTCGAGAGTTGTGGAAACGAAGATGTGAAGGAGGGGGTTCATGATGGCAAATATTGAATTGACGGATGAGGGTGTACTCGTTGTGACGTTATATGGGGAGCTTGATAATCATGAAGCAAATGGCATTCGAGGGGAAGTTTCATCTGCGATTTACGCCGGAAAGGTACAGACGATTATTTGGAATTTGGAAAAATTGGGCTTTATGGATAGCGCAGGGATTGGGTTGATTCTCGGGAGAATGCGTGACCTTTCTCCGTTTAACGGGGAAACGATTATTTTAAATCCATCTAGTACGATGGAAAAGATTTTTAGTTTTTCTGGCTTAGAAGAAAATATTAGACATAGTACGGTCGCGGAGGCGATGAGGGAAATTGGAGGGGTTTTAAATGAAAAATGAGATGACTTTATCTTTTGTAGCAATCGAGGAAAATGAGGCATTGGCAAGAATGGCGATGACTTGTTTTATTACGCCACTTGATCCGACGATTGAAGAAATCTCGGAGTTTAAAACGATTGTTTCAGAGGCGGTAACAAATGCAATTATTCATGGATATGAATGTGATGGGGAAAGTTTAATCACACTTCGTGCAACATTGAATGATGAGCTCGTTACGATGACGGTAGAAGACCAAGGCGCGGGCATTGAAAATATCGAACAAGCGATGGAACCAATGTATACGACGCGCCCACATATGGAACGTTCTGGAATGGGCTTTACAATTATGGAAAGTTTTTCAGACCATTTATCTGTCCAATCGACTGTTGGCTCGGGCACGATTGTGACATTTGAAAAACGATTTGCGCCAATGATGGAAACGAGCAGAGTGAGGTGACTTATGGACGCATCCGTTGAAAAAAAGCATGCTTTATTGTCACAGGAGAAGATGAGGGAGTTAATACAGCTTTCGCAGGAAGGCGATAAAGAAGCGCGAAAGATGATGATTGAAGGCAATACTCGTCTTGTATGGTCAATCGTTCAGCGGTTCGCTTCCCGCGGTGCAGATTTGGAAGATTTGTTTCAAATCGGTTGTATTGGACTGATGAAGTCGGTCGATAAATTCGATCTTTCGTATGATGTGAAGTTTTCAACTTATGCAGTGCCGATGATTGTTGGAGAAATTCAACGTTTTTTACGCGATGACGGGATGGTGAAAGTGAGCCGCTCAATCCGCGAACTAAGCTTTAAAATTCGTCATGCGACGGATCGTTTCGTTAAAGAACATGGTCATACGCCCACATTATTAGAAGTTTCGGAGTTACTGGACGTTAAATTAGAAGATGTCATTTTAGCATCAGATGCACTGCGTGACCCGGCTTCTTTACACGAGCAATTGTATGAAAATGACGGGGATAGCTTAACGTTAATGGACCAATTACGTGATGATCGTTCTGAAAAAGTGTTTCATCATATCCCTTTACGAGATGTCATTACGAAATTAAATAAAAGAGATCAGACGATTATTTATATGCGTTATTATTTAGATTATACCCAAAGTGATATTGCGGAAAGGATAGGCATTTCGCAGGTTCAAGTGTCCAGATTAGAAAAAAAGATTTTGGCACAGTTAAAACAATGGATGGGGGAAAATATAGAGGAGAGTACGGCAAAGTGAGGACGGATTTGTATAATGGAAAAGTTGTTTCAATCGAAAGAAGCTGGTGAAAAGTGGTTTTATCAATGTTTTGGGAAAGATGAAACATTTGATGTGGAAGCACGAACGGTTCATTTATGGAATATGCCGACTTTACTTATTTATATTAATGGGCTTGTCGACGATCAAGGTTTATTAACTTTATTAACGCGTATGCAGTGGAATGAAGTGCAGGAAGACCTAGAAGAAAGTGAGCAATTTTTATCTTATTTTCCATTTCAATCTGTGACGGCAGTGGAAGATCGGGATACGATGCTCACGACGATTTTAACGGGACAACCTGCTTTTATTACACCGAGTGGTTATGCCTTTACAATCGACATGCGAGCTTACCCAGGAAGGCAACCGGAAGAACCTGATATTGAGAAAGTAATTCGGGGATCGAGAGATGGTTTTACAGAATCGCTTATTCAAAATACAGCTTTAATTCGCCGCCGTTTGCGAACGGAAGACTTGCGATTTGAAGTGCATAAAATGACTGTGAATGGGAAGACAGATGTAGCAATTTCATTCATTCAAGGTGCGGTAAATGCGGAACATTTAGCGTATATCCGCACGCGCCTGGATGAAGTTGTGCATGATGGACTGACAATGACAGATAAATCATTGGAAGAGTTTTTGTTTAAACAAAGATTTCATCCGATGCCTTTCGTTCGATATACCGAAAGACCTGATATATGTGCGGCGCATTTACTAGAAGGGCATATCGCGATTATTGTAGATACGTCGCCATCCGTTATTTTAGTACCGATTACTTTGTTTTATCATTTACAGCATGCGGAGGAATTTAGACAAGCGCCTTTGATTGGTACTTTTGTGCGAATGGTCCGTTTTTTCGGGGCGCTGCTTAGTTTAGTCTTATTGCCTTTTTGGTTTTTAGTCGCAACAGAACAGCATTATTTACCCGACTTTTTAAGTTATATTGGTCCAAAAGATATTGGTGAAATTCCGCTATTTCTTCAATTATTCATGGCGGATATAGGGATTGAAGTGTTAAGAATGGCCGCCATTCATACACCAACTCCGCTGTCAACGGCGATGGGACTCGTTGCGGCGATTGTCATTGGACAAGTGGCAATCGACGTCGGTTTATTTACACCAGAAGTCGTGTTATATGTTGCGATTAGCGCAATCTTCACATTCGCGATTCCATCCTATGAACTAAGCATTACAACGAAAGTTTTTCGAATCATTATTTTATTTGCGACAGCCATTTTTGGTGCAGCAGGGTTTTTCCTGTCCATCGCAGTGTTGTTTTACTATTTATGTTCACTAAAACCAATGAATGTCCCTTATCTATGGCCAGCCGTTCCATTTTTCCCACATGCCATGTTACGCATGCTCATACGTTTCCCAATGACCGCGGACGTCCCGCGCCCATACATTACCCAAGCCCCAAATAGAAATCGCCTTAAAGGCTGAAACGAGCGGCTGCTCGTTGAAGCTAGCCCGATGAAAGCTGAAATGCCGGTTTAACCGCGACAAGCGCTAGAGACGTTGAGCCAAAAGGATCTTTTGCTTTCGCTCAATGTTGAAACGACTCGAGCGGTTGGGCATTGGAGCTGGATAATTAAAGGCTGAAACAGGCGTTTAGAGGCGACAGGCATAAGAAAAATCGACGGAGTGGCTCCTTTTGCCACGCAGTTGGCCAGGTTTATGGCCTGAGCCTCTACCTGTTGGAATTCAAGAGAATTTTGCAAGTGCGCCCCTATTTATGATAAAATCCGAGTAACTCAATTATTTTTTTAAGCAAAACTTGCGTGAGTGAATCAAAGGGGGAGAACATTGATGCATCTTTATGGCACACAATCAGTGAATGAAAAAGGACATTTAACAATTGGTGGCGTAGATAGTATTCAACTTGTTGACACTTATCAAACGCCGTTAATTGTGTATGATATTGAACTTTTTAGAAAGCGTGCAAGAGCATTTAAAGAAACTTTTCAGCGTGAAGGCATTCAAGCTGAAGTCGCCTATGCGAGTAAAGCTTTTTCTTCAATCGCTATTTATGAAGTGGCAAAAGAAGAAGGATTATCACTAGATGTTGTTTCAGGCGGAGAATTATATACAGCAGTACAAGCTGGTTTTCCAAGAGAAAAAATCCATTTTCATGGGAATAATAAAAGTATGGCTGAAATTGCTTACGCTTTTGATGAAGAAATTGGTTGTATCGTGATCGATAATTTTCAAGAAATTGAACTGATTAAGCGAATTGCACATGAACGTAAACAAGAGATGAATGTATTATTTCGTGTTACACCTGGAATTGAAGCGACAACGCATGATTATATTACGACAGGACAAGAAGATTCTAAATTTGGCTTTGATTTAAAAAATGGGCAAGCTGATGAAGCATTTTATGAACTATATCGTGATTCATATATTCAAGTACTAGGTATGCATTGTCATATTGGTTCTCAAATTTTTGAAACGACTGCTTTTCGTTTGGCAGCAGAAGCGCTTATGAATAAAATGATTGAATGGCGAGAGAAATATCAATTTATCTGCCCCGTTTTAAATTTAGGTGGGGGATTTGGGATTCAATATACGGCAGAAGATACACCGCTTGAACCAGAGAAATATGTGGAAGAGATGGCAAATGTTGTTTTAACAATGACGAGAGAAGAGAATTATCCAATGCCTGAAATTTGGATTGAACCGGGTCGTTCACTTGTTGGCGATGCGGGAACGACATTTTATACACTTGGAAGTATGAAAGAAGTACCAAATGTGCGTACATATGTTGCGGTTGACGGTGGAATGTCGGATAATATACGTCCAGCACTTTACGATGCGAAGTATACAGCTGTCACTGCTAATAAAATGCATGAACCACATACAAATTGCATCACACTTGCAGGGAAATGTTGTGAATCGGGTGATAAATTAATCGAAGAAGCTTATATTGCAGCGCCTGAAGAAGGGGACATTATTGCAACATTTTGTACAGGGGCGTATAGTTATTCAATGGCGAGTAATTATAACCGATTACCAAGACCCGCAGTGGTATTTGTAGAAAATGGTCAGCACCAACTTGCAATTCGCCGGGAAACATACGAAGATATTGTACGGCTCGATATGCCGCTACAGACGGTGAAGTGAGGAGAGAAGTATGAGAAAGCGTAATTTAACATTGTTTTTTGTGATTCTAGTTATGGGCATCATTTGGGGCGGCGTTTATTGGTATTTCATCGCACCATCATTCGGTCCAGGATCATAAGTTCATTGTAGTTGAATATCTGCCTGTATTGAAGAAGAATCACTAGCCATCATTTACAGTTTGGCAGCATAAAATGAACGAAAAGATTTAAAGCTCAATCCAGGAAAAATTGCGTGATTGAAACGAAAAATAAGATAGGGAAACTTTAATAATCATTGTTTCGATTTTTAAGGGAGTTCTCTATGCAGAAAGGGATCCATACTGATGCTTATACGTTATAAGAAGACTTATGAGAAGATTGCAATGGGTCTGCTCTCGTACATGCCAGAAGAGCAAAGTGCGAAAATGTTGCAGGAAAAAATCCAAATGTATGAAAACGATCCAACGTTGGAGTTGTATCTTTGGAAAGATGGAGAAGACTTTATTGGTTTAGTTGGTATTGAAA
>CANSAF010000020.1 GCA_947644645.1 uncultured Sporosarcina sp.
TAATGCCGACGATGCCACAGGACGTGGCGGTTTTAGTCGGCCTGTCCGTTAATGCGGGATAACTTAAATGCTTCTCCAACAACTGCATCTGTTTCTAGCACAAGAATGCCTACATTTTGCTCCGCATTTGGAATTGCTAATTCAGAAGCCGAGCAAATCATACCAGATGATGGTACGCCGCGCAGTTCAGCATCACGAATCACCATTCCAGATGGCATAACCGCGCCTACTTTTGCTACTACTACTTTTTGATCCGCGTCAATATTTGCCGCGCCGCAAACGATTTGTAGTTGTTCTGTTCCAACATCTACCGTACAAACACTTAGTTTATCAGCATTTGGATGCTTTTCTTTTGAAACAACATGACCAATAACAAATTTTGGCGATAAATCCACATCAAACGTGTACGCTACGTTATTTTTCGTCATTGCCTGTTGTAAAGTTTCCACTAATTCCTCAGTCAATTCAACTTGACCATTTGCTTCTACTTCCGCATATGAGCTTGCTTCAAAAATATTGAAACCGATAATTTCTTCTGTTTGAGCATCGCGAAGAATGACAACATCTCCGGACTGTTCAGTCGCAACCTCTTTCGGCGTATTTGTTGTTAATTGGATAAGAAATACATTCCCTACCCCTTCTTTGTTGTAAAATAAATTCATCTTATTCTTGTCCTTTCTTTCGTGACGTACGATTTTTTGCCATGATGAAAATCGGCTCTAATTGACCATTCTCATAAACAAATGACAATGACGTAACCGGCACAATACCATTTGTAAAAAATTGCATCGTCATTTGTGCTAGTATATCATAGCCTGTTTTATTGCGAATGTCGCCGATGATAAGTACATCTTGATGTGGAACGGAAACCGTCATATCCCCTTCAATTTTTGAACTCATATCTTTTAAAAAGGCTTCATTTAAAATACGACTCGCATCATAACCATCATTATTATTCACAAAGTAAAAAATATTGCCTGCTACTTCATCTTTTTTCATTTTCGTAGATAAACTGCGCACATTAAATAATGCAATTTCTTTAATGTTTTCTGCTATTTTCCCCAATTGCTCCAACATACTTTCGTCAATTAGGCGATACGTTTCACCTAAATCTAACGCGTAATAAATGCGCGTTTCCGCAGTATGTGCTTTCGTAATAAACGCATGACCACTCGCTGTTTTTTCAGCAAAAGACGTCGAACGAATAACAGGATAAATTGTATCTTCGCCTTTAAATCCTGTTAATTGCTCTTTTTCCATCGCTCGAAAAGTTGCTGCGATTGTATAAACAACCTCATCAATGGCTTGTTCTTTTTTCAGTTTATATTTCGCTAAAATTTCTGTTAGTGAAATTTCCATCCCCTTTTTTAATAACGTATGATCTAATCTTAATTGCTCTTTTTCTTTATCATACGTCCACTCAAAATGTTCAGAGGTTAAACGTTCCTGTAAAATCTCTACTAGTTTTTTAGACTTCAATTTGAAACCTCCTTTAATCGATCGATTGGACAATTTGCATCATCGACTCTAAATCTTTGGCAATCGCTTTTTCTTTCGTTTGTGTCGTGATTTTTGCACCACCCACATTGGCGATTAATTCGACTGTCTCATCTTGATTTTGAATGACTGCAACAAAGCCAAATGTATCTCCATCACTGAATTTTTTCTCATCAATTAATTCGAGATTTTCATCCGCTTGCAATAAATCATAAAATAATTGACTATCTTTCTTTTCATTCGGGTTGATAAAAAGAATGAATGGTTGTTTTCCTTTATTCAAAACAATATTTTGCGCATCAGAATTTTCATCGACTTTAAATCCTGTTGGTTTATATAATTTCACACTGTCTACTTCTTCATTTTGTGTTTTACGTTTTTCAAAGAAAACATTCTCGGCAGCTTTTATCCCATCTATCGTACGTTCTTCTACTGTTTTACCGCAAGCCGCAAGGAGTACGACCGCCGTCAGTAAAAGGACCACTAATTTCCACATTCGGAACAATTATTTCTCCTCCTATCTACGTTTCATCACTTTAGTTTGATTTGATTATCGTTTCTTATTTTAAAGATGTTGTTTAGGAGTTGCAACCTTTCAGTCCTTTAATGATTGGTTCAAATACATCATTTGTCCAATTAATAATTGCATAATATGAGAAAAAAGTTCAACACGCGTAATCTTTCCAGCAGTAAATACCCCCATTGCCCCTTCTTTTTGACGTATGTTTTTGTCATTTACATACATTTCCATGACTGGACCGAGTTCTTTTCCTTTTTTTATTTCCGCTGCAAGTTGGGAAGGTAGTGGGATTTGCGCTCCGCCCGCAGTAATGATTTTTCCATTCGGTAATGAGAGCGCTCCCCAATTGCAAATATACATCTCCTCTCCGATCAAACGCACACCACCCTCTAATCCGATGCCAATTGCTTCCGGATGATTTTCTCGAACGAACTCGGCACGATTTACCGCGCCTAAAACCGTTTCTTCATCCCCTATAGGTTGCGCATGCACACCTGATTCCGATGCCATTTCCCGAATTATTGCTTCAGGAAAATAAGTCGTAATCACTTCTGTTGCTGCTTTTACTTTTGCTGGATTTTTTGAACCGATGATAAATTCCATACTGTCATCCCTATCTTTTCTTAGTTTAATTGTTGAAACAAAAATAAGAGCGTTCCTAAAATTCATTTTAAGAACAGCTCTAATTTATGAAAAATTATTAACCGTTTTGCTTAATCGTATCAATCGTTGTTTGATCACATGACTGAACTAATTTCACAAGTAACTCTTTCGCAGCTGCATAATCATCGGTATGAATAATCGAAGATGATGTATGAATATAACGTGAACAAATCCCGATAACTGCACTTGGAATCCCTTCATTGGCCATATGCACACGTCCAGCATCCGTTCCACCTGGTGAAACAAAATACTGGTACGGGATATCATTTGATTCCGCAGTATCTAAAATAAATTCTCGCATGCCGCGATGCGTAATCATCGTGCGGTCCATAATTCGTAGAAGCGTTCCTTTCCCGAGTTGACCAAATTCTTCTTTATTACCAGAAGCGTCATTGGCAGGGCTTGCATCTAAAGCAAAGAATAAGTCGGGCTGAATCATAGCTGCTGAAACCGCTGCACCACGAAGTCCAACTTCTTCCATTACATTCGCACCAGAATACAATGTATTTGGCAGTTCTTTACCATGTAATTCCTTTAATAATTCAATCGACAAGCCACAACCATAGCGATTATCCCATGCTTTCGCTAAAATTTTCTTGTCGTTTGCCATTGGCGTAAATGGACAAACAGGTACAATTTGTTGTCCCGGACGAATGCCCATTCTTTTCACATCTTCACGGTCATCCGCACCAACGTCAATTAACATATTTTTAATATCCATCGGTTTATTGCGAACTTCATCGCTGAGTAAATGCGGAGGAATCGATCCAATCACACCAATGACTGGACCTTGATCGGTAATGACTTCAACACGTTGTGCAAGCATGACTTGGCTCCACCAACCACCAAGCGTTTGAAAGCGAATCATGCCATTTTCCGTAATTCCAGTGACCATAAAACCAACTTCGTCCATATGACCTGCTACTAAAATTTTCGGACCATTTTCTGGACCTTTGCGCACGCCAAAAATGCCGCCAAGTTGATCTTGAACGACGTCGTCTGCATATTTTTTAAGTTCTTCACGCATATAATTTCTGACTGCATGTTCATTCCCCGGCGCACCAGGTAGTTCCGTTAATGTTTTAAACATTTCTAAAGTCTCTTTTTTCACAAATACGTCCTCCCCACAAAATCAATCTCACCTCGACGTGATTGCGTCGGGATTTTGAATTGAGCAAACTCAATTTAAAATCCCTGACATCCGCCCGAAGCTTGAACTTGAATCAGCAGAGAGCTTGAATTCCCACTGATTTAAAAGAATCTCGACATTCGTCCCACCACTTATAGAAATAAGAAACTTCTGCTGAATCAAGTTAAATTCTATCTTGTTTTAAGTGTAAACGATTATTCAGAAAGTTGCCATCATCTTTTAGGAATTGTAATGTTTTTTAACATTCGATTACCAAGAAATTAATAATCTATGTTACACTAAAAGAAAGACTACATAGGAGGTTTTTAATAATGAAATGTAAAGATTTTCTTGCAGGTATTTTAACAGGTGTGGCGGCTGGAATTGTTGTCAAAGAATTAGTTGATCGTGCAAACCCGTATGTTTCTGCGGATGTAGCATTAAATGATATTAAAGAGCAATTTAAAAAAGAAGGACCAATCGATGGTTCTTGGATTGTCATGAAAACTGAGCCATTTGAAAATAAAATGATTTCAATGGAGGTTTATCGCGGCGGAATTTCAAGAGTGATGAACGGCGAACTCGAACAATATGAATTCGCTGCAGATGCAAAAACAGGAACAGTTGTCGAGCTTAAGAAACGCGTTTAAGGGAGGTTGCTTGAAAAGTCGGAGTTCGTGACTTTCCAAGCGCCTCGCTTTTTTGTTTGCGTTGATTTTTAAGGATTTGTGGCGAATTGGTGTTTCCTAGAACTTCGCCTCTGAAATCATAACTTTTAGAACAAACTTTAGCGCTTCGTTCTTGCTACTGATGTTGTTATATTTTTGCCGGTTTCGTCCCATTTAACGAGTCTGTAAACCGCATCATGGTAAAAACTATACCAGTAATTTCCTTTTAATCCTTCTCCCATTAACTGCTGTTTCGCAGCAATCGAATCCATCGGATAATCATCATAAGCGAGTACCCATAACGGATTGCTATGTGCATGCGTTGGCATTAAATCCCCCATATGCAAAATCGTTTCATCATTTTGAGTTAATTTGACAACCGCATGACCATTGCTATGTCCGCCCGTATGAATCATTTCAATCCCTGGAAGAACTGTTAGCCTTTTCCGGAAAGGCTTTACTTGATGCTGTACAGGTTCCCAATTTTCCTTCCAATATGTATTTTTCGAGCGAATATTCGGGTCAAGCATTTCATCCCACTCAACGTCAGTCGTATAAATCACAGCATTCGGGAAAACGGAAACAAGTTTATCTCCCTCCCATTTCGTCAGTCCTGCCGCATGATCATTATGCAAATGCGTCATTAAAATATAGTCTATTTCCTCAGGCTCAATCCCCAATTCAGCTAATTCTGCCAACATATTCGATTCATCGACAATACCTAAATTTCGCTTCATTTTATCACTTAATTTACCATTGCCAAGCCCCGTATCAATTAAAATATTCTTTCCTTCATAACGGATTAAAATCGGATGAGCTGCCAATTCAATTAAGTTATTTTCGTTCACTTCATACCTTTTTGACCATAACACTTTCGGCACAGGGCCAAACATTGTTCCCCCGTCCAAATAATTTAACCCGCCGTCCAACCATGTTAAAGTCATCTCGTGAAATGTAAATTGATCCATTTAACACACCCCTTTATATTGATTCGCGTCTTTACTCTTCTTCCTCAGTTTCCGCATAATCTTCTTCATCCAATAAACGACTCATTGCTGTTGTTTGTCCAACATCCAAAAGCGTTTGCGCAGCACGAAACTGTGTGAATTTTAAAGGTGTGGACATCTTTTTCAGCGAATTAAACCACGCATCATAAGAACGGCGGTCAATCACTTCCAAATCGAACCCACCTAACGGGTAGTCAATATACCCATTTCTTGAAATTAAACATTTACGGACTGGAAAATCTATTTCTTGTTCTTTCAATAATTGCGTAACAATCTTTGTCATTCGATTCAAGGAAATAAGTGGATTTAATACTTTGACTTCTTCATCCCCAATTCTTTTCAACCAAAAACGATTATCTTCATCACTAAATGCTGCTAAATCTTCCGCCTCAATCACCGTAATACAGAGGCATTCAACAGGTGTCATTAAAATAATATCTAACTCAATTGGTGCTTTTTGAAGCTTAATAATTGGATCATAAAATAATAAATAACTATCCGGTAGTTCTTGTAAGAAAGACCGCAATAATGAATCTCGCATATACTTCGGTGCAACTCTAGACTTATCCATCAATGTCGAACTCGCCCATTTAATTTGGAAATGGAATAATTGATCCAAATATAATTTGCGCAATTGTTCACGCGAATTTGGTTGATAAATCAAATTTGGATTAAAACCGAAATCATCTTCTTCCTCTTCGACTGGCTGATCTTCTATTTCTTCTATTTCTTCTACTTCTTTTTTCCCTTTAAATAATTGTAAAAATGACGGAAATCCTTTTTTCTTTTTCGGCTCTTCTATCTCTGGGATGTGGTCTTCATCATTTTCAATCGGCAAAAGTCCACCAGCTTCCCACTGGACACTCATTCGATTCCATTGATATTTTTTGAGTCGTAGAAATTGGTTCGGATAACGCGTTAAGTCATTTTCATACCTCGAAACATAATCGAGTAACTTGACGAGTTGTGCCATATTTCATCAACCCCATTCTTTTACTCCTATCTTACCACTTTCTCTCTGAAAATACCTCTTTACGATTAAGGTGTTTCTAATGTAAAGGCTTCTTGTAGTTGTTTCGTAATCGTACCAATTTCCCCGTTTCCGATGACTCGATCATCGATTTGAATAATCGGCATCACTTCAGCAGTTGTGGATGTGAAGAAAAACTCATCCATTTCATAAGCTTCCTCTACCGTGAATGCTTTTTCCTCTACTGGAATATTTAATTTCTGACAAATTTGTAAAACAACTTGTCTCGTAATGCCTTCTAATATCAAATTCGAAACAGGATGCGTGCGGACGACTCCATCTTTCACGCCAAACATATTCGTAGAAGAACCTTCCGTAACAAGACCATCTCGGTGCAACATTGCTTCTTCGCAACCCGCTTGTTTCGCTTCTTCTTTCGCGAGTACACTCCCGAGTAAATTTAAACTTTTAATATCGCAACGAAGCCAACGAATATCCGCGACTGTTTTCACCTTTACACCGTTTTCCATATTTGCTGTCGGGCGCTCCCCTTCAACCGTATAAGCTGTCAGAACAGCTGGCACTTCAGGCATCGGGAAATGATGTTGTCTAGCAGAAACACCACGCGTCACTTGTAAATAAACATGCCCATTGACTAAATTGTTTTTTTCAATTAAAGCCTTCACAATCTCGACCAGTTCTTTTTCAGTATGTGAAATGGATAAATGAATTTTTGCTGCGCTATTGAATAATCGTTCAATATGCTCTTTTTCTGTAAATAATTGTCCATTATATACTTTAATTACTTCATAAACACCATCACCAAAATAATAACCACGGTCATCGATTGAAACTTTCACTTCATCTTTCCCCGTAAACTGCCCATCAATAAAATACACTGTCATACCATTCGACCCTTTCGTTTAATACTTCTCTTAAATTTTCCTATAATCGTCTACAGTTCATTTTCCCATGTTTCTCAAGGAAAGGAAAGAGAAAGTCAAATTTCCGTCAGTATGTATTGAATTTTCTAATTAAATTTATTATAATGAAATAGAGTCAAACAAAACACTGACTTTTCATTAAGTATACTGAAGTCATAGGAAGGATGTGCGGCGCTTATAAATTTCAACATGTTTCATATAACAATTCACAATCTCATGCTTTTCGTTTTGGAAACCAGATGATAAAGGAGTGTTGAACAGTTGAAAGAAGCTACTGAACGCATGCTCACCCGTGTTAAAGACGTCTATATGTATATCCTTGATAATGGTACAGTGACTACACAAAACGTAGTCGATGAATTTGACATTACACCTCGTACCGCACAAAGGGATTTAAACGTGCTTGAGTACAATGAACTGGTAACAAGCCCTGTACGTGGAAAATGGACGACAACATCTAAAAAAGTTATTTCGTAAATTTAAGTGAGGCTGACCAAAAAGTCGAAGTTCGTGACTTTTTGGTCGTCTCGCTTTTTTGTTTGTGTACGTTTATAGCGATGAGAAGTGTATTTATCACGCGCGGGGTCGAGTTTACAACGAGTGGAGGTGAGTTTACAAAGATCAAATGAGTTCACAGCGCGGGGGCGCGAGTTTACAACAAAGCATGACGTATTTACAGCGCAGGACGGTGAGTTTACAAAGCCTAAACGAGTTCACAGCGCAGGGCCGCGAGTTTACAACAAAACATGACGTATTTACAGCGCAGGGCGGTGAGTTTACAAAGACCATACGAGTTCATAAAAAAAAGCGTTCAAGAAAGTCATCGACTCCTCAAACGCTTAAATTTCTACTAATCTTCTGCTAAATGCTCTAATAATGCAAGTTCTTCTTCGGTCAATTCACGATAATGACCGAGTGGAATTGATTCATCGAGTTGCAGCGGTCCCATTGATAAGCGTTTTAAATAAACGACTTTTTTTCCGACTGCCTCGAACATTCTTTTCACTTGATGGAACTTTCCTTCTGTAATCGTTAGTTCAATTTCTGAAACTTGATCCGATTTAAGAATTTTTAATTGTCCCGGCTTTGTTTCATAACCATCATCTAATGTAACACCTTTTAGAAAAGCTTCGACATCTTCTTCCGTCACAACGCCTTCGATATGCGCATAATACGTTTTCGGTACGTTTTTCTTCGGTGCAAGTAAATTATGCGCGAGCTTGCCGTTGTTTGAAATGAGTAAAAAGCCTTCTGTATCTTTATCTAAACGCCCAACTGGGAATGGTTTAAAATGACGATGTTCTGCACTTAACAGATCAATGACCGTTCGTTCTCTCGTATCTTCTGTCGCAGATAAGATGCCTTGGCTTTTATTCATCATTAAATATATAAATTCTTGATAAATCACTGGCTCCCCGAAACAAGTTACAACATCATTTTCCGTATCAATATGAATATTTGGCTTTTTCACCACTTCTTCATTGACGCGAACTGCGCCATTTTTTAAATACTGCTTTACTTCTTTTCGCGAACCGAAGCCCATATTCGCGAGTAATTTATCTAAACGCATTGAATTCCTCCTAGAAACCAAACTTCGATGTAATTCTTTTCAGCCTGTCACCAAATAACTTTTGTGCAAGCCCTGTTTTTAAAGATAAAATTCCGTAAACGACGACGCCAACAGTCGCACAAATTAAAATATAAAGCAGTGCATGCATTTTACCGCCAACTGGACTCAATGCATTTAAACCTTTTAATGTAAAGAACACGGCGATAAACATAACAAGGTTCAATAAAAGAATGAGCACCAATCTTCTAAGTACCATTTGAGATCTATAATGAAGCGTTTTTGTAATGACGCCGATATTTAAACCGACCGCTACTGTATAACCAATCACTGTCGCTAAAATTGCGCCGTTCGTTTCGAATAATTTAATGAGTGGAATATTTAACATTAATTTCAATAACAAACCAAATAATGATGTAAATACAATCCATTTATGACGGTCAATCCCTTGTAAAATCGCCGCCGTCACTGTATATAAACCAAATAAAACTGCAACTGGTGCATAGTTTGCTAAAATAGACGCACCCATTTCGCTTTTACTATAAAGCAATTGGTAAAGTTCATTGGATAATACTGAAATCCCAATGACCATTGGAACAGTTAAATAAATCATAATTTGATATGTTTGATCCAATGAACGAGTAATTCCTTTTTGATTGCCTTTTGTATAATACCCCGTCAACACAGGTATTAATGCCATCGAAAAGCCCGTTGCGACCATCACTGGAATCATCACAAATTTATGGGTTAATAAATTGAGCATCCCTAAATACGTATTTGAATCTTTACCCGCTACACCAATCGACTGCATCGCATTGTTAAAAGTTACCATATCGACAAATTGATAAAGTGGATTGATCACTCCTACTAATACAAATGGAAGGATATATGCGACAATTTCTTTCACCATATCTTTCACTGGAACATGACCAGCTGGTGGACTATTTGCTAATAAATAATCGAATTCCGGTTTATATTTTCGCCAATACCAATATAAAACACCTAGACTCGCAAGTGCGCCAATTGAAGCGGCAAAAACAGCAAAATTAATCGCAATTGTCGGAGATTCATGTAAAAAGTTTACAACAATAAATGCCCCAGCCAAAACAACGATAATTCTTACAATCTGTTCAATTAATTGAGAAACCGCAGTCGGTTCCATTTTATTATAGCCTTGTAAAAAACCGCGAACGACACTCATCATCGGTACTGCAAGAAGTGCATAACTTGCCCAACGAATAACACTCGCAATTTCTTCAATCGTAAATGTTTCTTCATCATCCGCAATGACTAAATGTGCCAGTGGTTCCGCCAAAAAGAACAACACTAAAAACGAGGAAATCCCCGTTATGACCATGATTCCCATACTACCTTTTAATATTTTACGTCCCGTCGCGTAATCACCAAGTGCATTATAGCGCGCAACAAACTTAGAAATCGCAAGCGGCGCGCCTCCGATCGCAATCGATAACGCAATATTATAAGGAATATAACCATATTGATATAATCCAATATTTTCTTCTCCAACAATCGCATAAAAGGGAATTAAATAAAACAAACCGAGCGCCTTTGAAAGAAACAGCCCAATTGTTAAAATTGCGGTCCCTTTAAGAAGTTTTGACGACATAATTCAACCTTCCATTCTGTAAAATCTACTCTTTAGTTTACCCCTGTAAATGACAATAAACAATCTTTATCGTAATATGATGTGTGAGCAATGTTTAAAAACGTCTCAAGATTTCATTATAACATCCAATTGAAAGTGTGGTTAATATAAAATGTACGATGTAATTATTATTGGCGCAGGTCCTTCGGGATTAATGGCCTCTATCGCCGCTGCAGAAAACGGCAGTAAAGTACTTGTGCTTGAAAAAGGTAAAAAGCCGGGCAATAAATTAGCAATTTCAGGCGGTGGACGTTGTAACGTCACCAACCGTTTGCCAGAAGAAGAAATCATCAAAAATATTCCTGGTAATGGACGATTTTTATACGGTCCATTTTCTGTATTTAATAATGATGATATTATCCGGTTTTTCGAAGGGTTAGGTGTTCCCCTTAAAGAAGAGGACCATGGAAGGATGTTTCCGGTTTCAAATAAAGCAAAAGATGTCGTGGGTGCTTTATTAAATGAAATGGAAAGACTTCATGTCGAATTGAAACTCGAAACAAAAGTTGCAAAATTATTAATGGATGATGAAAAAATTCTTGGCGTCCGTTTAACGACAGGAGAAGAAATTCGCGCACATGCGGTTGTTCTAGCAGTCGGCGGTAAAGCAGTCCCACAAACTGGAAGTACCGGAGATGGCTATCCTTGGGCAGAACGTGCGGGACATACGATTACAACTTTATATCCAACTGAAGTGCCTTTATTATCCAAAGAGTCGTTTATCGTTACAAAAGAACTTCAAGGGCTTGCGCTCCGCGACGTCGCCGTTTCTGTGTTAAATAAAAAAGGAAAATCGATTATCACACATACGATGGACATGCTTTTCACCCACTTCGGATTAAGCGGTCCTGCCATTTTACGTTGCAGCCAATTTGTCGTAAAAGAACAGATGAAAAATGGCGGGGCACCTGTCACGATGAAGATCGATACAATGCCGACATTAAATGAGGAAGAGATTTTCCAGTTATTAAATAAAACTGTAAAAGATGAAGCAAAAAAACAAGTAAATAATGCTTTAAAAAATCTTGCACCTGAAAGATGGTTAAACTTCTTACTGGAACGCGCAGTGATTTCACCAACAGATACAGGCGCAACATTATCAGCAGAAAAGCTACGAAATTTAGCAGCATTATTAAAAGGATTCACAATGGAAGTAAATGGCACACAACCCATTGAAAAAGCTTTCGTAACGGGCGGCGGCGTTTCCACAAAAGAAATCGTCCCTAAAACAATGGCATCTAAAAAGAAAGACGGGCTTTATTTCTGCGGAGAAATCCTAGACATTCACGGCTACACAGGCGGCTATAATATTACCTCTGCGCTTGTTACGGGAAGAATTGCGGGAATGAGTGCTGGCGAATTTTCGGGGATGCAGTGATTTAGAAATTGCGCGGACATTTTCGGCGATTGCGCGGACATTATTTGACTTTCCGCGGACATTTCCAGTGAGCGTGCATTAAATCTATGAACATGCAAACAGCAAGCGCATTTGCCAAGTAACTCGCAAGAAGTCGAGGATTTCCTCAACCGCCACGAACTCGAAACCGCGAAATGCAGCTTGGATGCAGTGACAGTCACTATCACAATTCGCGGAAGGACGCGAATGGTGTTAGTGAGCTGTCACTGGTGCGTTTCTTTCCTTTTTGTGTATACATAGCAGAAGGAAAGAATGCTAAAAAAACGCAAAACCCCCGCTAAACAAAGCCTAAACTTAAGCTTTGTTTAGCGGGGCAACTTTCACTCTTGTACTTTTCCTTTTTCAGGAAGCAAATCTGCCTAGTAACTCGCTAAAAGCCGAGTGATGCATATCCATCACGCATACACACCGCGAAGCGCACCTAAAAGCACGAACTTAGCTTTTAGGTGCAGCTTTCCTACTTCGCTACAATATTAACCAGTCTTCCTGGAATTCCAATAATCTTTTTCACTTCTTTGCCATCTAAAAACTCTTTCACTTTTTCGTCTTCTAACGCAATTGCTTCGAGCTCTTCTTTTGTGCTGTCTTTGGCAACTTCGATACGCGCGCGTACTTTTCCATTAATTTGAACAGCAATTTCAACTGTATCATCCACTAATTTAGACGCGTCATATGTTGGCCATGCTTCGTAGACAACTGTATTTATATAACCTAATTTCTCCCATAATTCTTCCGCTAAGTGAGGAACAATTGGTGAGATTAGTTTTACAAAGCCTTCTGCGTATTCAGTTGGTACGCGTTCTGCTTTATAACAATCATTGATGAAGACCATCATTTGAGAAATCGCCGTATTATTACGCATTCCTTCAAAGTCATCCGTCACTTTTTGAACCGTTTGGTGATACACTTTTTCAAGGTCTCCACCAGCTTCACCGTTGATTTTATCGCTTAATTCGCCCGTTTCATCATTGACGAATAAACGCCAAATGCGGTCTAAGAAACGACGTGAGCCATCCAGTCCATTTGTTGACCAAGCTTTTGAAGCATCTAATGGCCCCATGAACATTTCATACAGACGAAGTGTGTCTGCACCGTGTGAATGCACGATATCATCAGGGTTAATGACATTGCCTAGTGATTTAGACATTTTTTCATTACCTTCTCCTAAAATCATTCCTTGGTTGAATAATTTTTGGAATGGCTCTTTCGTCTCGACAACGCCGATATCATATAAAACTTTATGCCAGAAACGTGCGTATAGTAAATGAAGTACCGCATGCTCTGCACCACCAACGTAAATGTCAACTGGTAACCAACGTTTCGCTAAATCTGGATCAATAATCATCTCATCATTATTTGGATCGATATAACGTAAGTAATACCAGCAGCTTCCTGCCCATTGTGGCATTGTATTCGTTTCACGGCGACCTTTCATACCTGTTTCAGGATGAACCACATTAACCCACTCATCGATATTCGCAAGTGGTGATTCGCCTGTTCCACTTGGTTTAATATCCGATGTTTTCGGTAATTCAAGTGGTAATTCTGATTCATCTAACGCTGTCATTGTGCCATCTTCCCAATGGATAATCGGGATTGGCTCGCCCCAATAACGTTGTCTTGAGAATAACCAGTCGCGTAGGCGGTAAGTAATTTTCTTTTCACCATTGCCTTTTTCTTCAAACCAAGCAATCGCTTTTTCAATCGCTTCTTCTTTTCCTAAACCATTTAAGAAATCTGAATTGATATGGCTACCATCCCCAACATAAGGCTCTTTAGAAACGTCTCCACCTTCAACGACTTCAATAATTGGTAAATCAAATTTCGTTGCGAACTCAAAATCACGATCATCATGTGCTGGAACTGCCATGATTGCGCCTGTACCGTAAGAAACAAGTACATAATCTGCAATCCAAATTGGCATTTTCTCGCCGCTTGCCGGGTTAATGGCATAAGCACCTGTAAATACGCCCGTTTTCTCGTCTGCCAAATCTGTACGTTCTAAATCACTTTTCAGCTTCACTTCATTCAAATATGCTTCTACAGCTGCTTTTTGCGCTTCTGTCGTAATTTCTTTTACAAGTTTATGTTCAGGCGCTAAAACTGCGTATGTTGCACCGAAAATTGTATCAGGACGTGTAGTAAATGCTTTAAATGTTTTGTCTGTGCCATCGATTTCAAACGTTAATTCAGCACCTTCTGAACGACCAATCCAGTTACGTTGCATATCTTTTAAGCTTTCTGGCCAATCAAGATCTTCTAAGTCTTCTAATAAACGATCCGCATATTCTGTAATACGAAGCACCCATTGACGCATCGGACGGCGTTCAACAGGGTGTCCACCACGTTCCGAAAGACCATCTACAATTTCTTCGTTCGCAAGGACTGTACCAAGTGCCGGGCACCAGTTCACATCGACTTCGTCCACATAAGCAAGTCCTTTTTTATACAGTTGAATGAAAATCCATTGTGTCCATTTATAATAAGATGGATCTGTCGTATTAATTTCACGGTCCCAATCATATGAAAACCCAAGATCTTTCATTTGACGTTTAAATGTCGCAATGTTTTTTGCAGTAAATTCCGCTGGATCATTTCCAGTATCTAGTGCATATTGTTCAGCTGGTAAACCGAAAGCGTCCCATCCCATCGGGTGAAGGACATTATACCCTTGCTTACGTTTAAATGAACTTAAAATATCCGTTGCGATATAACCAAGTGGATGCCCAACATGTAACCCCGCACCAGATGGATACGGGAACATATCCAATGCATAAAACTTCGGTTTTGACGGATCGTCTGTCATTTTATATGTTTTATTTTCTTCCCAATATTGTTGCCATTTCTTTTCGATTTGACCATGATTGTAACTCATCAATAATTCCTCCTAAAATCAATTACACTTCGGTATATTTTCATCCAACGCGCGTTTACACACCCGCCAATTGAAAAATAAAACCTTATGTTGCCAACCATTAACTTGGATGGATGATGTCCTTAAAATGAAAATAAAAAACTCGTCCCTTAAAAAAATATAAGGGACGAGATCCTATACATTGCTCCCGCGGTACCACCCAAATTGACGAATTTTCGTCCAACTTGTATCCTTAACGCGGATCACGGCAGAAGTTACTTCATTTCACTTTTGCATGCTCGAAGGTGAGTTCATCTATTCGTTCACTATCGGCTCGCACCACCCGCCGATTCTCTGGAAGTCACGTTAACAGATTACTAATCCTTTTCAAAGCAAAGACTTATTTGTTCTCATCTTACCCGAATTCATCAAATTTAACAACTATACTTGCACATTTTGGGCAACATTTTCAGTTATTAACGTGGCTTCTGTCGAATTAACTACATCTTCCACTGTAAATCCTTCAAAGACTTCTTTTAAAACAAGCCCTTCATCTGTCACTTCAATTAAAGCTCTTTCCGTAATAATCTTATCGACAACGCCTTTACCCGTTAATGGCAAAACGCATTCTTTTTTAATTTTCGCAGAACCGTCTTTTGCGACATGATCCATAATGACGATGATCTTTTTCGCACCATGTACAAGATCCATTGCCCCGCCCATTCCTTTAATCATTTTTCCAGGAATCATCCAGTTTGCCAAATCGCCTGTTTCAGATACTTCCATTCCACCTAAAATGGCTACATCAATATGTCCACCGCGAATCATCGCGAAGGATTCGGCACTTGTAAAAAAAGAAGAGCCCGGAATCGTCGTAATCGTTTCTTTCCCCGCATTGATCAAATCTGGATCAACATGCTCTTTTGTCGGATACGGTCCAATGCCAAGTAAACCATTTTCAGACTGTAAAACAACTGTTTTATCATCCGAAATATAATTTGCCACCAAAGTCGGCATGCCAATCCCTAAATTGACATAATCCCCATGATTAATTTCTTTTTCTGCACGTTTCGCAATACGTTCCCTATAATTTACTACGCCCATTTCTTCCATCCCCTTCCCAATGATTATTGTGTTGTTAAACGCTCAATTCGTTTTTCAGCTTCCGCCTGTAAAAGTCCTTGAACATAAATGCTTGGCGTATGAATTTCAGCTGGATTTAAATCACCCGTTTCAACAATTTCTTCCACTTCTGCAATCGTGAATTTACCTGCTGCAGCCATCATTGGATTGAAATTTTGCGCCGTTTTATTGTAAATTAAATTTCCAAAGCGATCAGCAGTCTGTGCTTTAACTAATGAAAAATCTGCGTAAAGCGCTTCTTCTAATACATATTCTTTCCCGTCAAATACGCGGATTTCTTTTCCTTCCGCGACTGTTGTCCCAACGCCAGCCGGAGTAAAGAAAGCTGGAATACCTGCACCGCCTGCACGAATTTTTTCCGCAAGCGTACCTTGTGGGGTTAGCTCTACTTCAATTTCGCCAGACAATACTTGACGCTCAAACTCTTTATTTTCGCCCACATATGAACCGATCATTTTTTTAATTTGTTTATTTTTTAATAGTAGACCAAGCCCCCACTCGTCTACACCGCAGTTATTTGAAATTACCGTTAAATCTTTAACGCCTTTATCGACCAGTGCCAAAATCAATTGTTCTGGAATACCTACAAGTCCAAAACCACCAACCATTAACGTCGCACCATCATGAATATTTTCGACCGCTTCTTTTGCTGAACTATAAATTGGTTTCATCCATATATCCCCCTTTAAAATTCAATCTCCCTCTTTATCATTAAATCAAAATAATCTTAACTTTGCAACGAAAGAAAGAGGCATGACTAGAATAAGAGCTTCTTACTAAGCGCTCTATTCCTTCATGCCCCTTCTTATATCTTATAAAGTTTTTTCGTTAGAGTGAACTTTTCTCATAAAAGCATTTACATCAGCTGGAACTTTGCCATCTATTAAAGAAACGATATAAACAGTTAAGAAACCAATTGGTACAGTGATAATTCCTGGTACTCTAAACTGTAATGCTTCTGGTAAAACTGAAGAAAAGAAAATCATAAACATCGAAACAACAAAACCTGTAACTAAACCAGCAATTGCTCCCTTTTCCGTAATTCCGCGCCACCAAATCCCTAAGACGAAAATTGGGGCAAATGTGCTCGCACCTACTGTAAAGGCAAGAGCAACAAGATGGCCAATTGAAGCCTCTTTAACAGCTAAGCCAAGAATCCCATAAAAAACACCTAGAAAAACAATAGACACTTTTGCCGCTAATACTCTTTGCTTTTGCGTTAATTCCTTTTTCGAAAACTTTGCATATAAATCGTGAGCGATTGCCCCTGAACTTGCAATGAATAACCCCGATAAATTCGAAAAGACTGCGGCAAATGCACCAGCAATAACAAATCCAAGTAGCCATTTACCACCTAAAGCAGTTGCAATCGCTGGGATAACCATATTATCTCCGCCATTAATTAAGTTTTGCATCACTTCTGGGCTTGCATCGCCACTCAAAAAGATTGCGCGACCGACAACCCCTAAATAAATGGCAAAAGCGAAAAATAAACTAGCAATTCCGATTGCTAATACTGCCGACTTTCTAGCAGCTTTCGCATCTGGATTTGTATAAAAACGTAGTAATATATGTGGAAGTCCCAATGTCCCTAAAGAAAGCCCAATTAACAATGAAGCGGAATGCCAAAAATTCGGACTAAACGTCCCAACTTTAGACCATGCTTCCCCGTCAAATACAACGTCCTTTCCATCAGTTGTGTACGCTCCTGTATTTAGGACTGTCCCACTATATTCAGTGATAACAGATAAAATCCTTTCATAATGAAGCCCGCCATAAATTGCCGCAGCTACCATTACGATAAAAGCGAAAAAACGAATCCAAAGCTCTAAAGCTTGGTTTAATGTTGTCCCTTTCATTCCCCCGACACCAACATAGAAAATCATAATGACACTTGTAAAGATAATGCCAAACTCATAGGATGTCCCAAAAAACATACTTAAAATTTGAGCTGCACCGAGTAATTGTGGTGCCGCATAAAATCCTGAAATCGCAAGAACGACAATGACAGCTACAATTCTCGCTCTTTTACTATGAAAACGATAAGCAACAAAATCTGCCACTGTAAAAGCACCAAATCGTCGCAATGGTCCTGCAATAAAAAGTGCTAAAAGAGTTAGTCCAATCGTAAAACTAAACGTATAAAAAGCCCCGTCATAACCAATTGTAAAAGTAAGTCCTGCCAAACCTAAAAATGTGGCGGCACTTAAATAGTCTCCCCCTATTGCTGAACCATTTGCAAACCAACCAAAACCTCTACCGCCAACAAAAAAATCACTAGCACTTTCGTTTCTTTTAGACAAATACGTAATATAAACAACTGTTCCTAATAATAGGATTGTAAAGAGGTACTTCGGATCTCCCAAGATTTGCATCATCGAGATGTTTCCCCCTTTTCCGCCTTATCGTTTTCTTGTTCAGCCGTCTTTTTCTCCCATCCTTCATAAAGCTTCGTGTGTAAATAAGCAATGATAAAAGCCATTGCCATAGCGGCGATTGTTGTTAAAAACCAACTAAAAGACATTCCGCCATACATTTTGGCAAATGCCCATTCTGGTTTAAACCAGTTCATTGCAGGCACAGAAAAAATAAATATAAAATAAACAATTGCTAAAGATAAGCCTGTTGATAATTCCGTCTTAATGCTAGATGTTGTTTTATCATCTAGCTTCGGTAACTTTTTAATGTCAACGGTTTCACATTTTTCATCCGTCATAAGATACTTTTTTTCTTCCATTTGTATCCCTCCTTGAATTTTTAAATGATAAACGCTCAAAACTAGTTTGATTTAAAGCAGGTGAATCTAAATACTTCGCCTCCTTTGAATAAATAACTTGTATAGCTCGTCTCTTTATTAATTCCTAATGTATGCTACTATTTCCTAAAAATGCTATCTAACGTATAACTTTTCTAAATGAAGTTCGGATTGCATGCTAGTAGTAATTATTTTCTTAAAAAAGAAATAAAAAAAGACATGCAGAAAGTCCATTTCCGACTTTCCACATGTCTCTTATTCATTTTTTAACTGATAACCCACTTTTTTCGTCGGTCGATCATATAATAAAGTTGTCATAATCGAAAAACTCATGATGCCAATCAAAATAAAAATCATGACGCGCATATCATATAAATCGACTAACATACCTCCTGCAACCGGCCCAATCATTCGCCCAATTGTCGCAGATGAGTTCACAATTCCTTGATAAAATCCTTCTCTTCCTTTAGGCGCGAGCTGATTAGCGATTGTTGGGATTGCTGGCCAAACGAACATTTCCCCGAATGTAACAATAACCATCGCCGCCACAAACATTTTAAAACTACCCGCATAGGCAACAACCACAAAAGAGATCATAAAAATAATAATTCCAATGAGCATTTGCGCTTTCAATTGATGTTCTAATCGTTTAATGATTGGTTTAATAATTGGCTGACCAAGTACAATTAACGCCCCATTTATCGTCCAAATTAAACTGTACTCCTTTAACGTCACGCCAAGTCCTAGCGCATGTGTTGAAATCGTTGTGGACCACTGCGAGTAAATAATCCATGTCAGTAAATACCCACCTGTAATAATTAACAATGCATAAAAAGGTGCTTTTTGTTTAATTTTCTTCTTTTCTTTCAGCACATTTGTATGAATTTCGGGCTTCATTTCCATGTTTTTATAACCGAAAAACGCAATGACGAAAAAGACAAAGTAGAAAAATAAATTTGCCCCGAATATATAATCGATACTTATCGAAGCAACCAGCCCAGCCAATGAAGGTCCAACTGCCACACCAAGATTTTGCGATAAATAAAGCGCATTAAACGCACGCCTTCCACCTTCTGGCCAAACAGAGCCAATCATCGCATACATACTTGGAAAAACAATCCCACCACTAAACCCAAGAATCGTTAAAAACCAAACATAATGCGGCCAATCATGCCAAAAGACAAGCCCAACTAGCGTTAAAACTGATAATCCGATGCCCCCAATAATCGATTTATATCCGCCAATTTTATCAAATAAAACACCGCCTAATAAGTTTCCAACAACACCTGCTGCCGCATTCAACATAAGTACAAAACCAGCAACCGTCAATGATTTCCCTAAATACTCATGCATGTAAATCGTATTTAACGGCCATAAAAATGAATTCCCCGTCACATTGACAAGCATTCCAATAATTAACAACCACACCGCTTTTGGCATTTTATTTCCCCCACTTCTATTTGCTTCCCAATCAATCATCCCATTCTTGCATTTCCCTTGAATAATTATTTTTACACTTTTGATTAAAAAAACGCTCTTACTTAGAAAGCCTAAGTAAAAGAGCGTTCTTGCGTTAATTTTTTTCTTTTAAAACTCCGATGACTTTCCCGTTAATTTGCACATGTTCTGCATTCATTTGAATCGGTTCATAAGCTGGGTTCTCAGAAATCAATAAAATCGAGCTACCCATTGGCATATATCTCTTCATCGTTGCATCTTCCCCAATCCTGATATTAATTATATTACCACCCATCACGCGTAACGCAATTGTTTTTTGCTCTTTATTTCGTAATATTTTGCCGAAATTCATTGGATAAAATTTCCTACCAATTCAATCAAAAATGTAGATTACTACATGGATTCACTGTAAATGTGGTATTTTATAAGAAGACAGAAACACTTTGGAGGTTTTTATTTAATGAGTACGGAACTTGAAATACGATCTTTGGAAAGAGATGACTTACAATTTATTCATAAATTGAATAATGATGCAGAAATTATGTCTTACTGGTTTGAAGAGCCTTACGAAGCTTTTGTAGAACTTCAAAGCTTATACGATAAACATATTCATGACCAAAGCGAGCGACGTTTTGTGTTAGAAAGAGACGGCGAAAGAGTTGGGATTGTTGAATTAGTTGAGATTGACTATATTCACCGGAATACAGAATTCCAAATTATTATTGATCCAAAACATCAAGGAAAAGGCTTTGCAGAACCTGCGACGCGTTTAGGTCTTGACTATGCGTTCCGTGTATTAAATATGCATAAAGTGTATTTAATCGTCGACACAACAAATGAAGCAGCAATCCATGTTTATAAAAAAGCGGGATTTGTCGTCGAAGCAAAATTATTGGAAGAATTCTTTGTAGAAGGTCGTTATCATGATGTTCTTCGCATGTATATGTTCCAAAGAGATTACTTAAATCTAGAGCAATAACAAAAACGAGGGCCGTGTACAAATGTACAAGCCCTCTTCTTCGTTATTTCGTTAAATTCGGTAGCCATAATGATAATTGCGGAATATATGTAATAACTAAAATACATAAAATCATCACGAGTATAAATGGAATCACCGCAACAACAATTTTTTCGAACTGAACTTTCCCGACACTTGAGGCGACAAATAGGTTAACACCTAGTGGTGGTGTCACAAATCCAATCGCTAAGTTTGCCACAAGAATGACACCGAAATGGATTGGATCTACGCCTACACTTACTACGACAGGTAATAAAATCGGCGTTAAAACAACCAATGCAGAAATCGTATCGATAAACATCCCAACAATTAATAAAAAGATATTAATCATTAATAAAATAATAATTGGACTTTCTGAAACAGTTGTTAAAAATTCCGCAATCGACGCTGGAATTTTTTCAATCGTCATAAAGTAAGCAAATGATACTGAAAAACCAATAATAATCATCGTCGTTGCATTAATGACAATTGCTTCCATAAAACTTTCATAAATACTTTTCAAATCTAATTCTTTATAAACAAATGTCCCAACAATTAAAGCATAGACAACTGCTACGACAGATGCTTCAGTCGGAGAGAAATATCCTCCGTAAATTCCACCCAAAATAATTACCGGAATTAACAATGCCCATTTTGCATTATTTAACGCGATAAGTACATCTTTAAAATTAAAAGATTGAATCTCATCATCTTGTTTATAACCTGCTTTTTTCGAAAGCATATAAGCCAATAATAATAAACTAAAGCCAATTAATAACCCCGGAATAATTCCTGCAATAAACATATCTCCTACAGAAACACTCGCAATAACCCCGTAAAGAACAAATGGAATACTCGGCGGGATAATCACCCCGATTGAACCTGCCGCTGCCGGAACTGCCGCCGCAAATCCAGGTGCATATTTCCTTTGAATCATCGCTGGAATCATAAAGCCACCAATTGCCGAAACTGTCGCAGGTCCTGAACCTGAAATGGCCGCGAAGAACATACAAGCAATAATCGTTACTAAAGATAATCCACCCGTAATCCAGCCGACAAGCGCAGTCGCTAAGTCTAGTAATCGTTTAGATACCCCACCTTTTCCCATTAAAACACCAGCTAACATAAAAAATGGAATCGCCAGTAATGGAAATGAATCGAGTGAAGTAAACGCCTTTTGCGATAAAATATCCAGTGGTAAATTCGTTCCAAAATAAATGGCAATCAAAGCAGAGACACCTAAAGAAATAGCGATTGGCACCCCAATTAACAAACAAATAAACAAGGTGAAAAATAGTAAAAATATTGTCATTGGGAAACCTCATCTCCTTTTCTGTAATCTGTTCTAGCAATGACTCTAAGCTGTTGAATTAATCGAATCGACATACTTAATCCGCCAATTGGTATCGCTAAAAATGGAATCCAAAATGGAATTTGAATTGCTGGTGAAACTTGTCCATTTTGCATACTTTTTAAAACTAAAGACGTTCCTAAAATCGCTAATATCACCGCGAGAACGAACCAAATCACAGTCGCTGTAAATTCCAAAACTTTTCTAATCGTCCCGTGAAATAAATCAATAAACGCGGAAACTCTAATATGTTCTCTTAACTTAATCGCATATCCCGCACCAATCCATACTTGAAAAACATGTATGTATCTTGCTGCTTCTTCCGTCCAACTGGGTGCACTTTGAAAAATATATCTACCCAATACTTGCCAAAAAATTAAAGCGACCATGATAGCCAATGACGCAACAAGCAAGCCTTCTTCAAACTTATTAAATTTTTTGATCATGTTAAAACATCCTTTAACATTCATTTTTTAAAATAGGAAGAAAGAAAGGCATTGCCTCCCCCTCTTCCTTCTCTCGGTTAATTCTTACTAGACTCGATTGCGCGGTCCATTAAATCTCCGCCGATTTTATCACGATACTTTTCATAAATTGGCTCAGAAGCTTCCTTAAACACTTCTAATTGTTCTTCTGTCAATTCATTCACTTGCATGCCTTCTTCTTTAATTAATTCAATCCATTCAGCATCTTGCTCTGTTGCAAGCTTTCTTTGACTATCACGATAGTCTTCTGACGCTTTTTCCACTAACACTTGTAAATCTTCTGGTAAACCATCAAAGAAATCTTTATTCATCGCTAAAATTGTCGGTGCATAAAAATGATTACTTAATGTTAAATAGTTTTGAACTTCATAAAACTTATTCGTATAAATTAATGAAATCGGGTTTTCCATCGCATCATATGTGCCTTGCTGTAATGCTGTATAAAGCTCTCCAAACGCAAATGGTGATGCATTCGCACCGTATTCTTTAAATGAATCTGTTTGTAATGGACTTTCCATCGTTCTTAATTTTAACCCTTTCAGATCTTCCGGCTTTTCAACTGGACCTTTATTATTGGTAATATGGCGGAAACCATTTTCAGCATAAGCCAATCCTTTTAACCCTTTATCATCTAATTCAGCTAATAATTCTTGTCCAACTTCACCGTCTAATGTACGATATGCTGCTTCTTTATCATCGAATAAAAAAGGTAAATCAAAAACCATGAAATTTTGGTTAAATGACGAAACAGCTGCTAATGCTGGAATGGTCATCTCAACATTTCCTAATTGTACAGCCTCAATTGCTTCACGATCCGAACCATAAAGTGAACCATTCGGATGTAGTTCTACTTGTAAACGTCCATCAGATTCTTTTTCTAATTGCTCTTTAAAATCAACCGCCGCTAGATGCGTAGATTGCTCCTCAGATACTAAATAAGCGATATTAATTTTATACTTTTCATCCCCATCCTCTGATGAACTTCCACCACTCGGGCGACCACATGCTGCCAAAACCAAAACAATCGACAATAATAAAAATACTTGAATTTTAATTTTCTTCATTTTCTTCCTCCTAAAAATCTTTTATCCATCGACTAAATCTTTACAAAGAACTAATAAACTGCTCGATTCGATCCATTCCTTCTTTTAAGTTTTCAAGTGAATTCGCAAAAGAAATCCGAATAGAACCTTCTCCAAACTCCGTAAACGCACTTCCTGGAACAATTGCGACATGATATTCTTCCAATAAACGTTCCGCAAACTCTAGCGAACTTACAGAGAATTTTCTAATGGAAGGAAAAATATAAAAAGTTGCTACTGGTTTTTCAACTTCGAACCCCATATCTTTCAATCTTTTATAAACATATTCACTTCTTTCGATATATGCCTTATTCATCTCATCGGGACTATTCCGTGAATTTTGCAGCGCTTCAATTGCCGCATATTGTCCAGGTGTTGACGCACAAATCACATTATATAAATGTACTTTTAACACTTGCTCCATTAAGTATTTCGGACCTAATATGTAACCAATTCTCCATCCTGTCATTGCGTGAGACTTCGATAAGCCATGCAATAAAAATAATTTATCTCTTAATTCACTGTAAGATGCAAATGAATGATGTTCTTCAAAAAACATATTTTCACTATAAATCTCATCTGATAACACAAATATTTCATGTCTATCTAAAACTGCCGCAATTTCATCCATTAAATCCTTCGATAAAACAGTGCCTGTTGGATTACATGGATAATTTAGTATCACCGCCTTTGTTCGATCAGTGATTAACCTTTCCAACTCTTCAGGATCCGGCTGAAATTGATTATCTGCAGTATTTAAATAGATAACTTTTGCACCTAGTAAATGGACAATCGGCTCATATGCCGAATAAATAGGTGCTGGAATAATGACTTCATCCCCTGGTTGTAAAATCGTTCTTAAAATAGAATCGATTCCCTGGCTGACGCCGTTGGTGATAATGATTTCATTTTCAGGATTGTAGGAAAGATGATATTGATCATAAAAAAACGATGCAACCGCCTCGCGCAGTTCTAGTAATCCCGCATTATGCGTATAACCTGTATGATTTTTATGAATTGCTTCTATCCCAACGCGTTTAATATTTTCAGGTGTGGAAAAATCAGGTTCTCCAATCGTCAAATTTACACCATCTTCATACTGTGTTACGCGATTCGAGAAAACTCGTATACCCGGAACTTCAATATCGATTACTTCTTGATTCACTTTCCCTAACATTTTCTCCCCCCCTAAAAGTATACTGTATACAATTATAATAGAGTATGTTATGTTACTTGTAAATAGATTCCCATGATTCAGATAATTGATACTCATATATTCTCCCGTAAAAGCTTATCCTACAACGAATCTATAGAAAAAATATATCAAATCCAAAAAGAAAATTACTTAAAATAACCGATTTCTGATTAATAAAACTTAAGTGTTTTTATTTTTATAACCATAGTTGTATACAGTATACAATCTTTCAAAGAGGTGCTGAAGATGAAAAAAATTAAGCAAAGTGAAAGTTTAGCTGACTTAGCTTATAAAACATTAAAAGAAGCGATTATCCATGGAAAATTAAAAGACGAGGAATTATTACCTGAGGAAAAGCTTGCTAAACAACTAGGCATTAGCAGAACCCCACTTCGAGGCGCTTTATCACGGCTGGCAATCGAAGGCTTAGTCGTTTTGGAAAGAGATAAACCTGCAAAAGTTTCAAGCTTTTCTAAAGAACGATCATTAGATTTTTTAGAAATAAGAAGTTTACTAGAAATCTATAATATTGAAAAAATCATCTCAAAAGTTGATACAACCTTTATTGAACAGCTGAAAAAGAATTTAGTTTTACAAAATAAAGCCATTATTCAAGATAATTATGATGAATTTATGGATTTAGATCGGGCATTTCACTTGTTATTAGCCTCTCAAAATGTCAATCGTGAATTACAAGAGATTATTCATAGAATGAACTCGGGAATAAGTCGCTCATTTTTAATCTTGTCCAAGACGGTTCCAGCGAGCGCAGTGGAAGCTTATCAAGAACATGAAGAAATTGTTCATGCGTTGGAAAATCGGGATATTAGTTTGGCTCGTAATAAGATGATCGTCCATATGAACAATGTCGAAAAAAGATTTCTAACCTATTATGCTTAAAAAACAATCATTGGAGGCGTATTTTATATGAAATGGAATTCTTATGAAGATTTACAAAACCTCATTTGTGAAGTTGTTAGTTGGGACAGTCGAACTGGAACAAAAGGTGAAATTCAATTTGCCTATCAATTAAAAGACAAATTATTGGAATTACCTTATTTCCAAAATCATCCTTCTTATATTGAGCTTCATGATGCGGGCAAGGAACGCAATATTGTAAGCGCTTTATATAAAAGTGATACAACCAATCAAACAATCGTATTAATGAGTCATTTTGATACCGTTCATACAGATGAGTTTGGCGAAATTGAAGCACTTGCTTTTAACCCTTTAGCATTAACAAAGGAATTACATAATCGAATCAATGAACTTCCTGAAGGTGCCCAATTAGACTTACAATCGGGAGATTATTTATTTGGCAGAGGCATTATGGATATGAAAATGGGGTTAGTATTACATTTGCACTTATTAGAAATAGCTGCAAAAGAACAATGGCCGATTAATTTATTGCTGTTAACCGTTCCAGACGAGGAAGTAAACTCTTCTGGTATGAGAGTTGCGGCAGATAAACTACTAGAAATTAAAGAAAAGTACAAACTAGATTATCAATTATTTTTAAACAGTGAACCATCATTTTCTCAAAAACCAAATGATGAAAATTATTATATTTACTCAGGAACAATCGGAAAAATCATGCCAACAGCCTTATTTTATGGGATGGAAACGCATGCAGGTGAGCCATTAAGCGGCATAACGGGACATTTTATCGCATCTTATTTCACAAAAAAAATGGAGTATAATCCTTCCTTTGTTGAGGAAGTTTATGGTGAAAAAACACCACTTCCCGTCTGTTTAAAAGCCTATGATTTAAAACAAGACTATTCAACACAAACATCTAATCACACGGCAGCCTTATACAATGTTTTTTTAATGGAACAAAGTGCCCAGCAAGTAATGGATACGTTTGAATCCGTCGCAAAAATAGCGATGAAAGAGTGTCAAAAAGATTATGAAGCCATTTGTAAACGGGAAAATGCAGCGCCAATTGGAGAAATTAAAGTCCTTCAATATAGTGAATTATTATCCTATGCAACGGTCAAATTAGGTCAAGAAAAAATCGATGAAATGTATGAATTTGTGATTAATAACTCGGACTTAGATGAACGTGAAATGTCTATTCAAATTGCAGATCAATTAATGGCGCATTGTTTAGAACTTGCACCAGCGACAGTGCTATTTTTCGCGCCACCTTATTATCCGGCAATTAATTCATCTGAAAACCCTTTAATCATTGAGAAAATCGAATTTGCACAAAATTACTTGCAAGAAAAATTCAATATCAATGCGCAACAAGTCCATTATTTTAACGGCATTTCAGATTTAAGCTATGTTAATTATGACGAGCATGATGAAGGTTGGAAATCCTACAAAGAAAATACACCTGTTTGGGGAGATGTGTATACCATTCCTTTTGCCAGCATGCAAAAACTAAATGCGCCCGTCTTAAACATTGGACCTTTCGGAAAAGATGCTCATAAATTTACAGAAAGACTGCATAAAGAGTCAGCTTTTACCTATACACCTTATGTATTACGAAAAGTGATTGAAACGATGTTTGTTACAGAAGATGTCAAAAGCAATTTGGAAAGTGTATAAGTTTAAAGCCTGTTCTAACGCCACTTTCTCGTCAAACATGCTATACTTTGACTTACGAGGAGTGAATGAAATGAAACAACAAAATTTCCCTTTTCCTACAGAAGGAAAACGGTATTATACATGGTCAAGACATTTAAAAGATGAATTTGGATTTAAAGTATTTAAAGTTGCACTGGACGCTGGTTTTGATTGTCCGAATCGTGATGGAACGGTCGCTTACGGAGGCTGTACATTTTGTAGTGTAGCGGGTTCTGGTGATTTTGCAGGTGATCGTGTCGATCCAATCGATGTACAATTCGCGGAGATTAAAGCGAAAATGCATCGCAAATGGAAAGATGGTAAACCGATGGCGTATTTCCAAGCCTATACAAATACGCATGCCCCTTTACCTGTCTTAAAAGAAAAATTCGAAGCAGCCCTTGCACAAGAAGGTATCATGGGCATTTCGATCGCGACACGTCCAGATTGCCTGCCAGATGATGTCGTTGAATATTTAGCGGAATTAAATGAACGTACTTATTTATGGGTTGAACTCGGTTTACAAACTGTTCATGAAAAAACAGCAAAACTCGTCAACCGCGCCCATGATTTCGCTACATATGTGGAAGGCGTGGAAAAGTTACGCAAACATAATATTCGCATCGTTTCACATATTATTAATGGCTTGCCGATGGAAGATTACGATATGATGATGGAAACAGCGCGTGCCGTGTCCAAATTAGACGTACAAGGCATTAAAATTCACTTGCTTCATTTACTAAAAGGAACACCGATGGTTAAACAATACGAAAAAGGTAAATTACAGTTTTTAGAAAAAGACGAGTATATTAATCTTGTCGCAGATCAACTTGAAATTTTACCACCTGAAATGATTATCCACCGAATCACAGGCGATGGACCGATTGAATTAATGATTGGTCCGATGTGGAGCGTGACGAAATGGGAAGTATTAAACGGGATCGATAAAGAATTACAACGCCGAAATAGTTGGCAAGGGAAGTATTTTAAAAAGGAAGTTGAAATCAATTGAGTCAAATCATTCTTCACCGTGTATTGCCTTTTTCCAAGCGATTAATTTCAAAAACTGTTTTCGCGGGCGAAACTGTTGTCGATGCGACAGCTGGTAATGGCAATGACACACAATTTTTAGCAGAGCATGTCGGCGAAAATGGACATGTTTACGCATTCGATATTCAACAACAAGCACTCGATTCGACGAAAACGCGTCTAGGCGATTTAACAAAACGCACAACGCTTATTTTAGACAGTCATGCAAATGTTGATGAATATGTAAAAGGGACAATTGGCGGCGCCATGTTCAATTTAGGTTATTTACCGTATAGTGAAGATTTATCCGTCATTACTAAAGCAGATTCGACCATTGCGGCGGTTCACAAATTGCTCGGTTTATTGAAAGTAGATGGGATGATCACAATTTCAGTTTACGATGGACATGAAGGTGGAAAAGAAGAACGTGATGCTTTACTGGATTACGTTGGCAAACTTCATCAAGCAGATGTCCATGTAGCAAGATATGAAATTATCAATCAGCGAAACAACCCACCATTTTTACTTGCGATTGAAAAACTACGGGACTTTACAGAAGTTCGGGTTGTTGAATAAGAAGAAGAACGCAAATTTCTATGATGATTTTTGCGTTTTTTTGTTGGACTTTTTTCTTGATAACATTCCTGAGTGGATGCACATATAGTATAACGATTACTAGGCATCTTAGAGGAGGAATAGGCATCGCAAATTATCAAGAACTTACAGGAACCGTCATTGGCATGGATGACATCGCAGTGGGTCCTTACCGGGAAGTCGGGTGTCATAAACTTATGTCGCTCGATTTAGGTTATGGCACAATTGTCAATTTTGTCCTAGCGCCAAACACTTATTTTTTAAACCATAAATTAATATCCGTTGGCGATCGAGTATCTGGATTTTATGACTTAAATACAGCTGCACCAATTGGCAACCAAGCGAATCATCTTGCACGTGTCGTAAGTGAATATAAATCTAATCGCATCGTCAAAGTAGATTATTTCAACAATCAACTCGTCAGCAGTGGCGGCTTTCTCCAAATTAACATTGGCCCTAACACAAATATTACCATGCAAAACGGGCAATCATTTACTGGAGATATCGCCAACCGTGAATTGGTCGTTGTGTACAGCGAAGCTTCTATTGGCATGCCTTCGCAAACGACACCTTCAGAAATTATTGTACTTTGCGCTTAATTAATCAAAATAACGACTTACAAAAATTCAGTAAGTCGTCTCAATATTGAATCGTAATCGCCAAGGCTCCCCATTCTTTTTCCTGTTCTTTTGTAAAAATCTCATAAGTTCCCTCAATCATTTCTTTCATCGTCCATCCTTCACAATCAAAAGCTTTAAATGGAATCTCCTCGTACATTTTTTCAAATGTTTCATATACTTGTAAATCAATGACTTGCACTTGTAAAATCTGAGTTCGACTTGGTACTTCAACAAATTCAATCATATCCCCCACTTTAATTTCCCTTCTTTTCTCATCATTCAGCCAAACTTCAATCCGTTTTCTTCCCGCTTGAATTGCATTGAAATATTCTTGATATAATCCCATTTTATGTTTCATCAACTGGCTCCTTTCACCAAAGCTCTCCAAACAAGCCAAAAATATTTGTCATATATAATACAATCAATAGGATGATAATAAAGATTAGTTGAAACAGCGTCAGCAAATAAGCATTACGATTCTCCGCATATTTCCGCTCCATCCATATTCTTACGGATTCTGTCACAAAAATCATCACGAATAACAAAAAATACGGCTCTAAAAATAAGAGTGTCGAAGGATACCTTGCTATATTCACAAATCCACCTACTACAATCATAATCATCGCCGCAATTCGTAAACCCCAGTCAATTTTCTTATGGCGCGCATTTACATGATTATAGGAAAACATCTTCCTCCGCTCGACTTTCAATAATCGCCTCGTCACTTCGCCAAACAAAAATAAGATCAACCATAAGCCAACAATTAGTAAGATAAACTTTAAACCGAAGAACGATCCCCCGCCTTCAACAATCACATAAATCCCCTACCCATCATTTACATTCAATTTGTTTTTACTAAGCATTCTAGTAATAACAGACCATAACCCGTAGATTAAAAAAGCATTAATCAGCAAAGTCGACAAATCAAAAAACATATACTGAAAACCCAATTCCTTCACTTGAAAAATCGAAACCATTTCTTCGCCTTTATATTGAATCCAATTGAAAGGAATGCCCATTAGAAATGCAAGACATGCACTGATCAAAATCTTTTGTTTTCTCGTCATTCAATCCCTCCTACTCATCGTGATCCTTAGATTTTTTAGCATCCATTGAAGCACCAATCGCAACGCCAATCGATAAACCCATACCGATGCCAAGCGCAATATTATCAAAGACAACTAAACCAAGCACCACACCAAAACTAAGTCCAAGACTAATACCTAGCGAAATATAGGAAGTTTCTTTATCTGGTTTTTGTTTAGTCATTATAAAACCTTCCTTTCAAATTCTTTTAAGAAGCTCACTTCATAATAAAAAATTATTCTTTGAGAAGTGAATAAATATATGTATCATGTGCAGCGCCACCTTGATACATATAATTTCTCAAAATCCCTTCTTGTTGAAAGCCAATTTTTTGCAATAATTGATTCGACGCTTCATTTTCAATAAACACAACCGCGCCAATTCGCGTTAACCCCATTATCTCAAAACCATAAGAAAGGACTTCAGCTATGGCCTCTGAAGTGTACCCCTTTCGCCAATATTTTGGGTGTATTTCATACCCAATTTCAGCACGTTTATGTTTGGGTAACCAAGCGTTAAAACCAATTGTGCCAATGATTTCTTGAGTTCCTTTACGTTCAATTCCCCATCGTATTCCTCTTTTTTCATGAAAGTTTCTTGAGAATCGTTCAATGAATTTCTCCGCCTCTTCTATTTCTTTCAGCGGTTCTTGCCCGTAAAAACGCATGACATCCTCATTAGAAAAACACGCAAAAATCCCTTCCGCATCTTCATTATTTAATTCCCTCAATATAAGCCGATCCGTCTCTAATATTGGAAACATTTAATCTCTCCCCTTATTTTCACTCAACGAATAAAAGCAAAATAAATAATCCCGACAAATATTAATACAAGCATCATAATCCCTGTACTTTTCCATCCCATTCCACCAACTGTATCTGAAAGATTGCTGCCATGAATACTACTTGAAGGATGTTTTAATTCTTTCTGTCGTAATTTCTCCCTTCTCTCCCCGGGTGTTTGACGATGATTACTCATTTTATCTCCTCCAATCTTTCTCATCTGCTATTCTCCTAATACGTTAATGTAATGATGTAGTAAATGCCAAGTAACTCAACAACAGAAAGGTCAACATCTTCTGCTAAATAACTAATCTTCAAAGACAGCGGAATCTTTTTCTCAATGCTAATCTTCGCACAAACTTGATTGTCTACTTGTACTTCACAAACTCGATTGAACATTTCTTTTTTTAATAGATATTCTTTATCGTTTTTGGAATAAACCATACGCGGATTTGTGCTAATCTTTGTTTTATCCTCTAACAAGTATTGATTCACTTGATCAGCATGCGTCAACGACACATCCCACTTCATTTTCAATAAATTGGATTTAAAAGATTGTTCTTGTATATCAATTACATGCGCTTTATTTTCGCCGTAGACATTAATTTTCCGTCCAATTGGCAAAGAAGATGTCTGAATCAGTTTATCCCATTTGTTTTTATACTTTCTTCCAATAAACCCTACTTCAACATCCTCTTCATTATGAATAGTGATTCGTTTACTTGAATCCCGCCACATAGGCAATACTGCGTAAAAATTCATTAAAATACTCCTTACTATAAATTCTGACTACTCTTCTTAGAAGTCAATTGAACGAGCACAAAAGAGATAATAAATGAAATAAAACCAAATATAAATACTTTCAACCAAGATATTTCCATATTGTAAGGAGATAGTTCCTCCATATTCAAAGTGTATAATGACCACCATTCATCTGTCGTAGCTAGCAGGACTGAAGCCAGTAACCAAACTGCAAAGAGAATGATTGCATTCACAAAAATCAGAACCTTTTTCATACTTCTCTCCTTCATTCCATTAAATACTCGTTAGTAAGTGATTAATTCGGTCGTTTTTCATAAGGATGGATTCTGCCGATGAGCGATTCAGAATTCCCTGATTGAATATGTTGAATGACTCCCGCCGATATTTCTTCATGCGTTAACCATCTTGAATGATTTCCTTCCAATATAAAACCTAAGTAAATACTACTCTGCGTACAATTCGATGGGACATTTAAGATGTCATCATTAAAATACCTTCTACTCCCCTTCACTTGATACAAATGCCAATGTTTAATATACTCAGAAACCAATTTATTGACAATTTCCAACGCCTGCGTAGAAGGAGTCCAACTGACAACTAATGATATAGGTCCATATTTTTGAATGGATTTTCTTATCTGTTCTTCTAATAATGAATGATTATGATAGTCTACCTTCAAACTATTCATCAAATCAGAATGAGTCGCTTTCTTCATTAACCGATCATGCTTTTCTTTACTTCTTCCAATGACAGAGGTCTGATAACCCATTTCCATCAGCCAAAGCGAAACCTCTGATAACATGCCTGTACCGCCAACTACAAGTGCATGTTTTTCACTCAATTTAACCACCCCATATTTCTCCAACAATTGCGAAGTTCATTTTACAAAACTTGAAATAAAGCCGCAATCACAAAATAAGTGAAGACGCCCGCTAGAAAAATCAATACCTTTTTCTTCATAAATTTCGTCTCCCTTCTCAGCTACCTAGTTTGCCTTCTTCTAGTGCAGTATGAAAATTAAAGACTCATTGTGAATTCACAAAAAATCATTCTCAAATTTTCCTACTTATTAATCCACTTTAGAATTTTTATAGTAAATCAGATTATCCGTCCACTCACCAAACTCAAAAATAAATCGTTTTCTTGTACACTCATATTCCATGCCCACACTCTTCGCCAAATTAATTGACGCTGAATTATCTAAATTAATATGCGCCTCAATACGATGATATTTCAAATCCTTAAAAGCAATGTTAAGCGCTTCTTTTACCGCTTCTTTACCATAACCCATTCCCCAATACTGATTATGAAGCGTGTATCCTATTCTTCCCCATTGGAAGTCCTCTCTTTCCAAAGTTGAAAAATCGATCATGCCTATATGAGTGCCATCGCTTTTATTAAAAACAGCAAATACATAAGCAGTATCTTTTAACGCTAACTCTTGATGTTTATTAACCAGATTAGTAAACCATTCAAGCGTACATTCACGCATATCTATTTTCCCTAAATCATGCCTATGCTTAGATAATTGACGATTGTTAAACCCTTCTAACCATTTTTCATAATCAGCAATATTTAAGGGTCTGATTTCCAATCGCTCTGTTTCTAACACAATGTTAAAACGTTCTTCTTCCAATATCAATGTAACATCTCCTCTGTATTAATTTCCCTAATAAAAATAATCTAGCATGTAAACAATAAAAAAACACATCTTTCACTACTTTTTCCAATTAAGCCGATTAAACCCCTACAGATAAAACAACTGTCTTTTAAAAGTTAGTAAATCTTATATCTTATTGAACTTCACCATATTACTTTGCGCGTACTTCTACTTTCTCCATTCCACGTTGAGGCGGATTGGAATCTAATTGGCTCCCATCCCAATACACAATGACTTCAGTACCCACAATTAAATTCTCGTATTCACCAGACTTAAAGCCGTAATATGCGCCTTTTTGTTCTTGTGCCATTTCGATTAACGCTTCTTGTTCTTTATTGACTAAATCGGCTGCCTCTATATTTGGAATGACCAATATTTGATTCCATCCATCTGGATTTTCCAGTACGTCAGCAATGATGCCTTCTTGTTGCTCCAAGGCACTGTTCTTTTTTTCTGGGCTACAACCTACTAACAAGACGACCAAAACAAACAATAAAACAAATCGCTTTTTCATAAAGAGCCCCCTAAATATGCTTACTAAACAAACTTACACATCAAAACATCATCAATATAGCTGCCGTTTTCCATTTTAAATTCTTTAACTTTTCTCCCTTCCTCTGTAAAGCCCATTTTTTCATATAAAGCAATCGCTCTTTCATTTGTGGAAAAAACGCCTAAAGAAACTTTTTCGATAAGTGGATTTATTTCCGCCCAATCCAAAATTCCTTTAATAAGTAATTTTCCAATACCCGAATTTCTATATTTCTTCTCAATCATCATGCCAATAGAACCGGTATGAGACAACCTGATTCTGTTTGGCGCTAAAAACACAATCCAACCTACAATGCCTTTTGAAGTTTCTGCAACAAGCATCGTTTCATAATCATTATGTAAAACTTTATTTATCCAATCTCTTTGTTGATCCACCGTCTTATCGAATTCTTCCGCGGAAGTTGTTAAATAAATTCCTTCTGCCACAACCTCTCTCTGAATTTGTAGTGTCCTTAAAGCATCTTCAACCTTTGCCGTTCGGACTACTATATTTTCTTTAAACATCCCACTTCCCCCCCTTCATTTTTCCTTGATGTTCACAAGGGATGTAAATTGATTAAAAGAACTTAATACATCTTCACTTAACGGATGACTAAATTCTTGTGTTTTCAACGGTAACACCCCTTCTTGTTCAACTTGCTTTAAATATTCTTGAAACCCTAAAACAATAGCCACCATGTATTTTCTTAGCTCAAATTGATATTCAAATATACCTTCTGGATAATGACCAATATGCTTTATAAAAAGGGTTATACCATCTGTTGAAAATATATAATAATCAAAATTCCCATGACAATCTAATTGTACCTCACTCATTTCTTCCTTATATAAAGATGAAAGAGCTGACAAGAAATTCGGAATTGACATAAAGCCTAAACCTGACTTAAAGCTAAATAACTGCGTATCAGTCGAAACGTCAAATTGAATATCTCCACCGCTCAAGTCAATATTAACTAAGCATGTATAATATGAATCCACAATATCAACCTCCATTAACCTTTTCGGTTGTTAAGAAAAAAAGAATATATTGCTATTGTAGTTCTTGGAATAAATACTTAAATATCAATGAGCTTAATTGCTCTCGTAGCAATAAAAGTTTTAATATGCTTGTCTATTATTCTTGTTCCCCCGAAATCATCTTCGTAAAAACCTGAGATTACAAATCCAGCTTCAATCTGACCTTGAATTTGATCTTCTAAAGTATGTGCATATTCTATCGTTTTTTTTGAACTGATATATGCTTGAATTTCATCCTTAGGCAAGTAATCCAATGTCGATGAAGGGATGGAATTTTTAACATCAAGGATACCTTTTCTTTCTTGATTATCGTCAAATATCCATAGTAAAGGATTCGTAAATCCAGCAATCAAAATCCCTTTCTCTTTTAAAACCCTCGATGCTTCATTCCATACGGGTTTTACATCCTTTACAAATAAGTTGGAAACCGGATGAACAACAATATCAAAATATTCATCTTCGAAATCACTTAAGTCGGACATATCTCCTTGAACCGTTTTTAAATTTAGGCCATCGCGTTTTGCTACAATTTCATCTTGCTCTAATTGTTTCTTGGAAATATCAGTAACCGTTACATCTGCCCCAGCTGCTGCTAAAATTGGACCTTGTTGACCTCCACCAGAAGCAAGGCATAATATCTTTAATCCATCTAAAACTTTTGGAAACCATTCTCTCGGAACAGATTTTTCTGTCGTAACAGAAATTTCCCAATGACCGGCTTTGCTTTTTTTAATTGTTTCACTACTCACCTGTTGCGTATACCTAGAACCTTCATCTACTTTTTTATCCCAAGCATCGCTGTTATGTTTTATTAAATCCATTATTTTTTCTCCCCCTACAAAGAAACTAACTTTCTTGAAGCATCTTTTTTAAGTCGCCCACCAAACTATGGCTGTTGAAAACCAAAAGTCCCTATCAGCATAATAAAAAGGTAAAAGAGCATTGCTAAAACATTAATAAATAATAAGCCCCCTCTTATTCCCTCCTTCACGCCAAACCATCCAAATACTATGCCCAATGCTCCGAAACCAAATGGCAAAAATAAACTTATATTAATCAAAGTAGTAAACAAATTAAAGTTCCATATTGGCGTAATGATTAGCAATATAAATGCACCAGATAAAAGGGAATTCACTTTGGCTCTGATGTTAGATGGATTTTTTAAAATAAAATAATAGGCGAACACTGTATATAGAAGCAAAAAAATCCAAATCATTTTCCTCCACCTTTTATGATTTTTTAAGCGTATACGGATGTCATTTAAACAAAAAAATCAGCTCATCGATGGACTATAATTATTGCTTTTTCTTATCAAAACACTCTTCACAAATAAATTTCCCTTCATTTCTTAACTAGGCCTTGATTTCAGTTACTCCTCTACTTTTAGGGTAACGCATTTTCACATAAACGATGTCATTCTCTTTAATCTCCGCGTCACATTCCACACACTTTGGTTTACTTCTAAACATAATAACCCTCCCGCTTCAATTCGAATCTCTAAGGACGTTCCCCAGTTAACCAAGCAATTAAATAACCGAGAAACATTAGGATAAAAAAAAGAATGAGCCGCAATTTCCTCAGCAATGTTTCTCCCTTCCTTTCCAATCCCACTCAAATGATTAAACTTCATTTTTCTTAAAAATCCCCACCAACAATAAAACAAATCCGATGAGGAAGATTACTGGAAAGATGAATAACAATATTAGTGTTGCCCAAGGATTTCCTTAGATTATGGCGTATGTTAAACCCATTGAATACGCTAAAGGTAAAGAAATTGGGATGATTAAAATCGTTCCCCAGATTTTATATTTCACTTTCTTTGATTTCCCCGAAGCAAGTAAAAAGGCAATCGGTAAACTAATGCATGTAATGATATAGCCTAAATACAAGGGAGATATCCAAATCTCTGGCTCCCCAAAACCGAAAAGAAATGCAGCAATTCTTAACCAAGGCACCAAAAAAATCAGCAACAACACAAAAAGGATACTTAATAAAATCTTTTTCACAGTTTGATTCATCTCGATACCCCTTTGTTTTTCAAATTTATCTTTTCTCTACAAACAATAAAATAAGCGTTGCCAATGGTCCAATAAACAAAGATAAAATAAACCAATTCAAGCCACTTCGATTTTTCCCTTGTGCTAATCCTGCATTAATGAGTGCCAATGTCCCCCATCCAATATAATATCCGCCGTCCACATAAAACCCTTCTTTCTACTTTTATATTACCGTTACACTGTCAAATGCTTTGGATTTCCCATCAATATGCACATCAATTGTGCCGTGGTTAACTCCTGTCGCTAAATAATATACATATTGTTTGGCAGCACCTTCCCGATTACCATTGACATCAATTTTAACAATGACTGTATCATCCACTGCATCTAATTTTGCGACGACATCCCCACTCGCGTGAAACACAATATATTTGCCATCTTTAACGTTAATCGATTGAAGTTGTAAAGTCGGATCAATATGCTCTTGTACGTGATTTGGTACGTTTTCAATTACAGCTAAACTTGAATCATCCGATTGGCATGCCGTTAACATAAAAACCGCCACGACCAATAAAACTAGCAATCTTTTCATACAATTTCCCCTCTCGTTCAATCCCTATTACTATTAATACGGATTGAAACGAGAAAAGTTTCTTTTTTCTGTTTTTTCATCATATATTTTTCAATTTATTTCCAAAAACATCAATACTTTCCCCATTGTAGACTTTGTTAATGCTGCATCATAGTTTAATGACGAAGGATCTGTAAAACCGTGTGCTGCATGACAAATTTGAATTTCCACAGTTGATTCACGAAGCTTTGAAAGAATTGTTTCGATATGAAATGATTTTTCATTGGTCGAGAAAAATAATAATGTTGGACAATTTGGAACGATCCCCAAGTAATCTCGAATCCGGGAACCATAATAACCAATCACTCCGTCAACCCCTAACACGCTACATCTCCATGCGATTGTTGCACCTACACTAAAACCGAGGATGAAAACTTTTTCGTAATTATTCTTCATCGTATGGACGAGATTTTTCACCTTATCAAAAGCTAGGTCAAAACCGATATTTTCAACGAAGTTCTGATAGGCTTTTTCTTCTTCCGTATAATGAAAAGGTGATTCCTGGTTCAGTAGATTGGGACAAACAACATCAAAACCCTTCATTCTAAACTGTTCACATACATCTTGAATATGTTCATTGACACCATAAATCTCATGTAAAATAATCATACATTTTTCTTGTTTCGATATTTTCATACTAAATCCTTTCTGAATCATTTAACCAATTCCCCACTACTTGATTAAACAAATCTGGTGTAGCCAATGGAAAACCGTGACCTATATTCGATATCATAATCACTTTGCTATTTGGATGGTGATCTCCGATAGCCATTGCAGATTTTTTCATCATCTCTTTTTCGTTCTCACCGAACGTTACAAGAATTTTTGTAGTTGATTTACTAAATTCGCTTGGTATTTTAAACGACATATTCTCTTCTAATATTTGAATGAGCGTAGATTGCTTCATTTTCAAACTTTCTTCATAATATTGTTCAAATTGTGCCCCTTCAATATAAAGTGTTTTTGCTTGCCATTTTGAAAATGTTTTATTTTTAATCAGCGGAAATGTCAGTTTTAGCACCGGTCGAACGCTCATTTCTCCTATTTTGCTTGGTCTTACAAGTGCGCTATTAATCACCGCATAAGCGATCAAATCTGGTGCCAGGCTTAAAAGCTTAATCAACACTTGCGCACCGAGTGAAAAACCAATAACAATAATCTTTTCCCCATGTACTGCCCGTTTTTGAATTACTTCGATTAACTGCACTGCGCTGTCTTCTATCGTAAAACTTTCCGCTTCTACATGATACCCATGCCCAGGTAAATCGACAGTCACACAATGAGCCTCACTAAAATATTTCACCTGACTTTCCCACATCCAACTGCTTACTCCCCCACCATGTAAAAAAAGCATTAAGGGTCCTGATTTATTTCCATACTCTTGTACACTAAGCATCCTTCATCACTCCCGCTATATACCGATCAATCTCTTTCATTTCCCGCTCATAATCCTCATGAATTTTAAAATAAGAAATCCCAGCATCAAGACATTTTCTCCGATAACTTTCATGACTTTGAATCATTTCCTCAATCTCATCATCCGATGCGACATGTTCTTGACGATTTTCAATCACATTTCGATTTTGCAAAATCCCCGTTCGATAATTCTTTCGGATATATTGCGGAGAAAACGTCACGAAAATAGGAATAATTTTTTCAGCATAACATTCATCAAACTCCTGTAAATGATGTGGAAAGACATAACAACCTTCCACAATCAAATTTTGACCGTTTTCAATATTCGTTTTAACAATTTCTCGAATGATTGGCCATAACTGTTCCGCAATCACCTCATCGTCGTCTAGCGGCGTAAAACCGCAATGCGGGTTACTTCTGTAAATTCCCATTTTCAAATGATCCATTGACAAATAGGGCATATGATATTTTTCCAACAACTTTTGTGCCATAAATGTCTTCCCAACCTGACCACTTCCACCAATTAATATAATCATACGCTACACCTCCATTCTAAATTAACTGCCCTAATTAGAATGCGGAGCATACTTTATCCGCGTTCGAGACGAGTTTATCCGCGCTTAGGTACCCGTTATCCGCGTTCAGAACTAGTTTATCCGCGCTCAAGCACACTTTATCCGCGCAACAGCATATTTTTAATAAAAACTCAACAAAAAAACGCCCAGATTCTCCCCCCAAACAAAACAACAGAAAACGCCTTCAAAACCCAAATTCAGGCTTTGAAGGCATTATGCACTAACGATTAGCCGTCAACAAGCTAATCTCTCAACTATTCTTCTCCAACATAAGCTAAAAACCATGGCGCCACGTCTTTTTTCAATTGACTTTGTACTTTTTCTTGAAAAATTTCTGGATCTTTGAAATCAACCAATGTTGTACCAAACCATTGCTCTACACGATCCCTCGACACCTTATATGTTTCATCTTTAAATTGAATATCCATTTGTTGTAAATTTTCAATTAAGGCAAATGTAGCCGTTGAGTTGTAAATGACACTTTGTTTTACTTGTTCTTCAATTTCCGTGGCCTTGACATCATAATCAACAGATAGCTTTAAATCATCCGAATCAAGCGCAATGCCATCTTTATATTGATTGAGTGGTAATTCATTCAGTAAATCACCTAAATTAGAAGCGTCTCCCATATAATCCGATTCATATTTTGTC
>CANSAF010000021.1 GCA_947644645.1 uncultured Sporosarcina sp.
TCAATTCGTATTCCAATGGAAGAAAAAGCATTGGTAGAAACAACAGACTATCAAGTAGTTTTTAACCCTAAAAAAGATTAAGTTTTTTCGAAATAAAATTGCACATTTTTCCAAAGTAAGTATACTTAATGCAATAACTATATCTTTGGGAGTGGATAAAATGGTCACAATTAGGCCTAAGTTAGACATCGAACAACTATTTAAAAGAGGGACAGATTTAAATGCCACTGGAAGATTTCAAGAAACATTAGCCTATAACCATTTTCAAGCGCAAGACCATGTAAATTTACAAGATTTACATAAAAAATTACAATCGATTCAACCGTCTATTCAAGAAATTTTCAATCGTTATTTAACCGAAATTTCTCCCGTTCAAAAAAATCCAATCTCTTTAACAACCATTAATGAGTATTTACAATTATTTTTTGAACACGAAAGAAATGATCAATATGCTGAACAAGTCATTCAATTTTTTAATTTATTACGTGAAAATCGCTTTGAATCTGGTAAAACACTCGTCCTTTTTAATCAGTTTTCATTTTTCATTACGACGCATATTCTACATCATTTTGGCTATCGTCCGGCTAAAGCATTCACGATGATGAAGTCATTTCAAGCGGCAGTTAATATTGACCAACAAATTTTAAACGAAGTATTCACTGAAAATATTATTGAGAATGTGGTTACTGAAATTACTTCTTTAGTCGACGCAAACGCTAAAATTATGTATATGAAAGACTTAATCTTCAGTCTAGACCGCCAAAATGCGGAGATTCAATCATCCACTGCCGCAACGGAAGAAATTAGCGCGTCCATCGTAGAAGTTGCCAACTTCTCCAATCAAATTTCAAGTAAAACAAATGACTCAGTGACTTATGCGACAAATAGTCAACAAACGATTGAGCATGCATTAGAGGAAATTTTTAAAACAGAAGATACTTTTTCATCTATCGTTAATACATTTTCCGATTTACAAAATAAAGTAAAAGATATTGAAAATGTTGTTGTACTCATCAATGACATCGCTTCACAAACAAATTTACTTGCTTTAAATGCTTCGATTGAAGCGGCAAGAGCCGGCGAACAAGGAAAAGGATTTGCAGTCGTCGCTGAAGAAGTGCGGAAACTTGCTGAAAATACAGTGACTGCACTACAAGAAGTTTCGAATAATGTACAGCATTTGAAGTCTTATTCAAATCATGTGTCAAATTCCATCGGTGAAACAACAGAAATTATTACAAATGCGTCCAATGAAGCAAAAGCAGCCCTTCCCCTTTTATCTTCGATTGTGCATTCGACAGAAGATATTAATGTAGATGTGACGAATACAGCCGCAATTTCTGAAGAGCAAGCAGCGTCAATTGATGAAATTACAAATCGTATGGGCGAAATGGCTAATTTACAAGAAGAAATTCGTCATTTGGGTAACAATACTTCTGCTTCTATTTATGATTTAAGTGTGGAAATTAATAATTTCAGACTAAAAGTCATCGAAAATAATAATACTCACCTTTCTTCAAATGCATTATTACAGCTCTCAAAAGCTGATCATATTTTATGGAAATGGCGTATTTATAATATGTTTTTAGGATTAGAAACTGTAAATCCCGAGGATGTCGCAGCACATACTGAATGTCGTCTAGGAAAATGGTATGGACAAGAAAATACAAAGGCCCGATTCGGTCATTTAGAAGCCTATAAAGCTTTAGATCGTGTTCATGCGGAAGTCCATAATGCGGCAAGAGATGCTGCCGAAAACTTCCAAAACCACGATGTCGAAGCAGCTGAAAATGATTTAACAAGACTCGATGCCGCATCTGCACAAGTATTAGCCTACTTGGATGAATTGATTGGTTATTTAAGACAATGAGAAGGCTGTCCAACAGCTTTGCTATTGGACGCCTCCCGTTTATGTGTGCGTTTAATTTGTTTAACGCGCTACTTTTTGCATTTTCTTTACCAGTATGAAAAAATAAGCAAAAATAGAGGGTGTCTCAAAGTTCATGTACTTCCAACTTTTGAGACACTATTTTCTATTTCCCTTACCAGCACGAAGCTCACCAAGCAAAAAAACGCATCATTTCCACGCATACAAAAACAGGAGGCGTCCCACAAGTTGTATACTTCCGACTTTTGGGACAGCCTCCTATTTCTCATACGTTAACGTCTTACCAATGTATCCAAATAATACCGTTAAAATCGGTGATAATAAACAGAAGAACGCAAATGGTAAGTATACCAGTACAGGTACACCAAGCATTCCTGAAATAAATATTCCACACACACTCCATGGCACTAATGGATTGACAACCGTTCCTGCATCTTCCATAACGCGGCTTAAGTTTTTACCCGCAAGCCCGACTTTTTCATATTGCGTTTGGAAAGCTTGCCCTGTCAATAAAATCGATAAATATTGTTCACCAATTAAAATATTAATGCTGATCGCTGTTAAAGCTGATGCTGCAATGACAGATGATACTTTTTTCAATGCACTTTCAACCTTGTCCAATAAACATTGAACAATCCCCAGTTTAAACAATAAACCGCCCATACTTAACGCGAGTAACACGAGTGAAATGGTAAACATCATACTTCCCATCCCACCACGTGTTAGCAATGCATCGATTTCTTCAATCCCAGTTGTTGATTTATAACCGGCAAACATCACGCTAAATACATCACTCATTGATGGCGTATGATGGAAGTATGTCATGATAATTGCACTCAATGAACTTGCCGCTAATGTCATCATCGCAGGCATTTTCATCATCGTTAAAGCAAATAAAACGACTAAAGGAACGACTGTGTACCAATGGATCATCCCTGTTTGCAATAAGCCTTCTTGGAATGTCGCGATTTTCCCGTCATCTACTTCAGTAATTTTGGGCGATAAAAACCCAAAAAGGACTAGTGTAATTCCGAATGCTGGGAAAGTTGTCCATCCCATATTACGAATATGTTCAAATAAATCTACTCCAACAATCGATGCTGATAAATTTGTTGTATCTGATAACGGCGACATTTTATCACCGAAAAACGCACCTGAAACAATCGCGCCTGCTGCAATCGGTAATGACACATCAAGCACTGTCGCCATTCCAATAAATGCCACACCAACTGTTGCAACAGTCGTAAGAGAACTACCGACCGCGACTCCAACAATTGCCGTCACAACAAAAATAATCGCAAAGAAATACGCCGGTGTCACCATTTGGAAGCCTGCATAGATGAGTGTTGGAATTGTTCCACTCATAATCCAAGTACTCACTAAAATCCCGATAAAGAAGAATAAAAATACTGCACTCATCCCGGCACCCGCACCTTCAACGAGTCCATTTTCAATTTCTTTATATTTCACTTTTTTCATTAATCCGTACAAAATCAGTAATAAAACTGACAGTAAAATTGGCATATGTGGCGTTGCACCGAATTTTATAATACTGACACTAATTGTTGCGATAATGAGAATAACCAATACAACTGCTTCCCAGAATGCTGGGGTGATGACTGCTTTTGTTCTTAACATAATCCAAAATCTCCTTTTAAAAGTAAAATCAACAGGACCAAAAGAAAATAAAAAACCCTTCAATCCCTAATACAAGGGACGAAGAATTCTCCGCGTTACCACCCTAATTGATTGGCTTCATCAGCCATCCACTTCATTCGTGTGACGAGAAATTACGGACGGCGTAATTCATTCTATTTGCTGCCTGAGCTTACACCAACCACTCAGTCTCTCTCTTCTGCTCACAAATACACTACTTCAACGTCTTCTCTATCTTGATCAATCATTCAATTGTTTATGCTAAATCTTTATACAGATTAATAAGCGAGTAATTACTTTTCGAAACTTGCCAAATGAACAAAAAAACCCTCCAATCCCTATTATAAGGGACGAAGAGTTCTCCGCGTTACCACCCTAATTGATCGTTCAAAATCGATACGATCCACTTCATCTGTGATGAGAAAAAGCAAACGGCGTAATTCATCAAATTTGTTGCCTGGACTTCCACCAACCGTCCAGTCTCTAGATTGCTGCTTACAAATTGACTACTTCAGCGTCTTCTCATAATTATATGACGTATGTAATTTTTCGAAAATCTAATTGTTATGAATCATAACATATACAAAATAGATGTCAACCTTTTTCAAAAAAGGGGTCATTATTTTTCATCATAAACATCCACATTAAATCCACGATTCGTCACATAACCTTCTTTTTCCCAAACACCTTCTTTTGCATCTTTCGCCTTGCTTGCCGCTTCATTGAAGTCATCTATATATTTTGTATTCGGTTCAAAAACATAAGCAACACGCGCATATCCTTCTTCCAATAATGTCTGTTGGACGCTTTTTCCATCTACATAAATATATGCGAGTAGACGACCATATTTGTCTTCATGATCCCCTTCATCAAACTCAATCGTCACATTTCCACTTTTCAATAATTCATCATTTCGTTCTGTCGCTTCCATTGCAAAAGGCTCTGTATTTTCCGGGTTTTTATGATCAATTTCAGGTGTATCAATTAATAAATAACGAATATTTCTTTCTTCACCTTCATACTTCACTTTAATCGTATCCCCATCAATCGTTCGCACAAGTTCAACTGGAATTTGACCTTCTGTGACTTGCGCTTCATCGAATAAATCTATATTAAAAAAGTAAGTAACCGCCGCAATAACAAGCGCAGCGATAATTGACACGATACTCTTCTTCCCTTTTCGATTCTGGCTTGGTTGTTGTTTCATTCATCATTTCCTCCTAGTGTTTAGCATTCTTTGAATATTTTACTTGAAATGCGGTTTTAATTCTAGGAAATTAATTATGAATGGAAAATATACAAGATTCGTCATTGACTTTAGTGACTTATTCAGGAAATATCTTTATAATAAACTCTAGTTTCCTCCCATTTTTCTTGTTAAAATGTCATGAATATAAATGTCCAGATAATAATAAAAATAAAAAGTAAATAAATAGTATACCAAATACTGTAATATTTATATAAGCCTCATACCTGTCACTCTCATCGTCTGACTTTTTAAGAACCTTCACTGCTTCAGGTACTAGAGCGATACCTAACAGTATTACAAAAAGTGGTATCAATATAGTATTTTTTGTAATCAACAAAAAAGCCGCGAATATGACAACTATCACAAGCAAAATATTACGAAGCATTTTCATTATCCCCCTCACTAAACCTTTATCCTACAACGGTTAACAAAATACTTCAGCCGTTTTCAATTCATCAATCTATTCCCTCCTACACAACTCCAACTCAATCCACACTAGTTCCTCTTACACTATCTCTAGTTCTATTAATCTTATGATAAAGTATAACCACATTTCATACCACATTCATAATGCTGATATTACCGAAAAACAAAAAACGAGGTGTTCAGAAAGTCTCTTTTCGACTTTCCAAACAACCTCCCTCCAATAAATCAAGACAACGCCCCCGACTGCAAGCGATACATTTGTTCATATCGTCCGCCTTCCGCAACTAATTCATCATGTGTCCCTTGTTCAACAATTTCTCCGCGGTCTAGTACGAGAATTTGATCGGCATTTTTAATCGTTGATAAACGATGCGCAATAATAAATGTCGTTCTTCCTTCTTTTAGGACATCCATCGCATGTTGAATAATCTCCTCTGTTTCCGAGTCAATATTCGACGTCGCTTCATCTAAGATTAAAATCGCTGGGTCAAAAGCGAGCGCTCTCGCAAATGAAATAAGCTGACGTTGACCTGATGATAAGGTGCTTCCTTTTTCAATGACAGGTTCATCAATGCCTTTTTCAAATTTCGCAAGAACTCGGTCTCCACCAACCGCAGCTAATGCTTTTTCCACCGCTTCTCTTGAAATTCTTTTGTCATTTAAACTAATATTGGAACCAATTGTCCCTGTAAATAAATATGGATCTTGCAAAACGATACCCATATGTTCACGAATCGTCTGTCTTGGCAATTCATTAATATTTTTCCCATCAATTAAAATACGTCCTTTTTGCGGGTCATAAAAGCGGAATAATAAATTAATAATGGAACTTTTTCCTGATCCCGTATGACCAACCAATGCGATTGTTTCTCCTTTTTTCGCTGCAAACTGGATATTCTTCAAAACATATTCATCATCTTGATAAGCAAATGACACTTGTTCAAACGTCACATTTCCTTCGTAACGTTCCATATGTTCATCACTAACTGCTTCTCCTTTGACATCGAGTAATTCAAAAACACGCGCACCCGCCACTAATGAACGTTCAAGTTGTGAAAATTGGTTAACCAAGTTTGTAATTGGACTAAATAAACGCGTAATATAATCGACAAATGCATATAAGGTCCCTGCTGTAACAGCTTCTGGTAAGCTAACAGACTGCATGCCGAAGAAATAAACAAAAACAGCAAACATCAGTAATCGAAGTATACCAACTAAGTTAAAGGAAGTAGCTGAATCCAAAACTAATAACTTCCGATTATATTCATAATGCTCATCATTCATTTCGTCAAATTCATGCTTCATTTGGTTTTCACGTCTGAACGCTTGAATAATCGTCATGCCATTGATGGATTCATTAATCATCGCGTTAATATCCGCGATTTTCGTACGAATAACATGATTATAATTTGCGGCATATTTACGATAAAAAATCATCCATAAATAAACAATCGGAATTAAAATAAGCGAAAATAATGCCATCTTCCAATTTAAAATAAATAATGCGATATAAACGCCACCGATTGTAATCATACTCGTCGCAAACTGTGATAATACGGTAACATATAAATTACGCAAAGCCTCCGTATCATTGGTCACACGTGCGACAATTTTTCCTGTCGGTAAATTATCAAAATACTCGATTGGCAATGTTTGAATATGACCGAATACGTCTTTTCGCATTTGCTGGACCACACCATTTGACCCTCTTTGTAAATAAATATTCATAAAGAAACGAAATATCGCTGTGAATACAGACAAACTAAAGAAAATCATTAATAAGACAATGATTGGCTTCATTTCAATATTACCAGGTGTCATATGATGATCGATAATATACTTGGCAATAAACGGTCCCGCAACATCGGCGATGACCGCAAGTGTTAATAAAAATAAACCGATTAAAATTGTTTTCTTAAACTGTAATGCATATAAATAGAGGCGTTTGGATGTACTCATTTTTTAACCTCCTCAAGCTGTTGGCGATCATATTGTTCTTTATACCAACCACCGCGTTGTAATAATTGCTCATGTGTACCATGTTCGGTGATGATGCCATCATCTAAGACAATAATTTCATCTGCATGTTGGACACCACTTAAACGATGCGTAGTAATAATTGTCGTTTTACCCGCTCGTTCCGTTTGAATATTTTCGATGATTTTTGTTTCTGTTTTCGCATCAACAGCCGATAATGAATCATCCAAAATTAGCACTTCTGGATTTTTAATGAGTGCCCTTGCGATCGATACACGCTGCTTTTGTCCACCTGATAAGGAAACACCTTTTTCCCCAACAAGCGTTTCAATGCCGCGTGGTAAATTTGCTAAATCTTTCTCAAAATCAGCTAAGCGAATCGCTTCCATAATTTCTTCCGCTGTCGCATCTTCTTTTCCAAATAAAATATTTTCTCGAATCGTTCTTGAAAACAACACATGATCTTGTGGCACATAGCCAATCCAATCTAAAATTTGTTCTTTCGTCAATGTTGAAAGATCAAAATTATTAATGACTATTTCACCATCTCCTAATGGATATTCTCGCAATAATTGGCGAATAAATGTTGTTTTACCAGCCCCGGTTTTGCCAACAACCCCGAGTGTTTCTCCTTTTTGTAAATTCAATGAAATTCTTTCTAAGTTTTTCATTTGGGATAAAGGATATTGGAAAGAAAATTGCTTAAAACCAATTGTTTCAGGCGCTAAAGTGTTCGATGGATGTTCATGATTTTGTACATCTGCAACATATTCCAATGTATTTTGCACGCGGTCAAGTGACGCACTTCCTTGTTGCATCACGTTAATGAGCTCACCAATCGCAAACATCGGCCAAACCGCAAGCCCTAAATAAACATTAAAAGAAACCAGTTGCCCAACTGTCAATTCTCCGTTTGACACCAAGACAGCTCCTAATCCTAAAGCAATGACATAGCAAATCCCCGTACCCACTTTGGTAATCGGCATAAACAACCCATTAATATATGAAACGCGCATATTTTTATCGAAAACGTCTTGACTCATTTGATCAAAACGTTCTTCATCTTGGCGTTCTTGTACATAAGCACGAATCACACGTGTTCCTGCAATGGATTCCAACACATTATCATTCATCTCCCCGAATGCCGCTTGTGCCGTCATATGGCGCTCATGTACAATTTTTCCCAAATATTGAATAAGAAAAGCCATAATTGGAATCGGTAGCATCGCGAAAAAGGTTAATTTCCACGAGATAAAAAAGCCCATCGCCAAAATAATTAACACCATATAAACCGTTGAATCAATAAGTGTCATAATGCCAAATCCCGCAGTTAATGTGACCGCGTTTAAATCATTTGTCGCTTTCGCCATCAAATCCCCAGTTCGATTTTTCTCATAAAAAGTTGGCGTCATTTTTAAAAATTGCTGCATCAATTTCTTACGCAATACACGATCTAAAGCAATCGCGCCCCCAAATAAACGATATTGCCATAAGAAATTCAATGCATAACTGATGATTGCAGCCAAAACAATAAGTCCAACATAACGAAAGACGATGAATGACGTCATTTCTCCACCCGTCATATCATCAATTGCTTTCCCTAAAATCCAAGGCGGCAATATTTCAATCGCACTGGCAATCATCAAAACGCTAATCGCTAACATATACCGCTTTCGATGTTCTTTAAAAAACCATTTTAGTTTAACAAACACATTAAACATGTTTTCGTTCCCCTTTTTTACTTATTCATGAAACTTTCCCACCCTTTGCAAAACAAAAAGACACCAATCCAGTTTTCGAATTGGTGTCTTCCTATACGAAAAAGGTCAAATCGGCATGAAACCACACCTCATCGACAGTATACGCATTTTCATTAACAATTTTTGCAAGGAGATAGGCTAGATTCACATGAAGTATTTAGTTTTTGGTGATTGTTTACTACGTTTCTTGTCATCATGTTCATCGCCTCCTTTATTTAGTGTCCCTTAATATTAGTTGAATGAAATAATACTGTCAATGGTTTTTTGAAAACATTTTATTTTGCGTATTATCAGACGCTTCTTTCTCGAGGTTTCTCCCTACATAATCTATTATTTTTATCAAATTCTGTAAGACGGCAACAGTCTTTTTTTATAAAGGAAAGCAATCATATTTAATTGCCACACAGCAATTTTCTTTGGAAAAAAGCGTTTGCGATAATACTGATTATAAGCTTTCTTTAAATCATGCCATTGCCTACAATGCTTCCGTTGTCTAAAACGTGCCACGTCAATCATTTTTATTTTGCCATCAGCTGTGATGAAAATATTTCGCAAATGAATATCAGATGGGTTAAGCTCTCGATCCCTTGCAAGGGACAATGCAAAATCGATTTCTTTAATATGCGCTCGTGTAATGATTTCCCCTTGCGCTAAACATTCAAAAAGCGTGAGTCCTTCTATATAATCGATGACGATATAGTTCAATCCGAAGTCATGCATGACTGGATAATAAGGTATATTCTGCAATATTTTATAAATTTCAGCCTCTTCTTTTGCAATCGAAATAAATGCAGGAAAAAATACTTTAATCGCTCGATTTGATGCATTTATCTTAAAGACGAAAGCACTTCTCCCCGTCCCAACAAGTTCTAGAGAGTCATCATAGCGAATTAAACGATTTTTCTTGTCGATGACAACTGTATTTGCAAGTGCTTGATAAGATTTCAAAATTTGTCCCTCCAGTCTACAATATAAAAAAACGTGATAACCAATATCTGGTCATCACGCCTTGCGGAATAAAAAAGGCCTCACCAAATAAACGGTAAGGTCTCGCAAACAACAATCGTTGCCAACAAAGCCGAGGGATTCCCCTGTACTGACGACTTTGCTGTATTAGCTACTCCCCTTAAAGGAAGTCAAATATTCATATTGTATGCTTAGTATAAATTGAGACTGGATAAGAGTCAATAATTTTACTCTCTATCATTTAGCTACTTTTAACTTGCTTTGTGAGTATCCAAATACTAACAAATGGAACAATGCCCACTACCCCTTCAATCCCCCCATCGATAAACCTTCCGTAAGCTTCTTTTGCGTCAGCGCATATAATGTAATTGTCGGTAGTAATACAAGGACAAGTCCTGCAAACAAAGCCGCCCAGTCTGTCGCAAACTTTTGAACTTCCATTAAGTTTGCCAGTCCGACAGGGATTGTTTTCTTTTCATCACTCGAAATAAGTACGAGTGCAAGCGCATATTCATTCCAAAAAGTGAAAAAGTTAAATATGATAACCGTTAAAATCCCCGGTCTTGCAAGTGGAAGTATAATACTGATAAGCGTCCGAAAATAACTCGATCCATCGATATAAGAAGACTCCTCATATTCACGTGGAATCGATCGCATAAAACCAGTAAGTAAATAAATAGAAAATGGTAAAGCACCTGCCGCGTATACTAAACTAAGCCAAAATCGATTGTCTAACATATGAAAATTATTCATCATTAAAAACAAAGGAATCATAATATAAACCGGTTGGATAAATAATCCCCCCATATAAATATTATGTAATAATTTACGCCCTTTAAAATCAAATCGAGACAATGCGTAAGATGTAGGGACGACTAAGAGGAGAAGTAAACACATTGAAAGGCCTGTCACGAAAAACGAGTTTAAAATAAATTCACCCATACTTGATTCAACAAATGCACGCGTGAAGTTACTAAAATTCAAGACTTCCGGAATCGACCACGGACTTTCCATAATTTCTGTATTTGTTTTAAATGCCGCAATAATATTCCAAATTAAAGAATAAACAAAAATAAATGTGGCAATCAGTAAAACAACTCTTAAAAAGATACGCATCGTTTTTTTCTTGAACTGTATGATTTTTTCCCATCTTTACACCTCCTCGATTAATAACTTTCGCGTTCTGTTAAACGATTACTAATTAAAGAAAGAATAATAGATACTGTAAATACAATGACAGCAATGGCCATTGCATAACCGAAATTCGCATTGACGAATGCTTGTTTATACATATAAGTAAGCGCAACTTGTGAAGCGTTATTCGGTCCACCCGCGGTCATGACAAGAACGAGCACAAAACTAATATTTAAGACGCCATTAATACTAAAAATAATTGTAATCCGAATAATTTCCCATAGTATTGGAATCGTTATTTTAAAAAACTGCTGCACAACATTTGCGCCGTCAATTGAAGCTGCTTCATACAGTTCTCTCGGTACACCGTCCATTCCAGCTAAATACATCACCATATAATAACCAACCGCTTGCCAAACCATCACCAGTGCAATGGCCCATAAAACAGTATCTTTACTACCTAACCAAGCAACTGCAAACTGATTCATTCCCATCCATTTTAATACTTCATTAATAATTCCCATATTTGGATGATAGATAAAAGTCCATAAAATACCAATCACAACAAATGAAAGAATGCTTGGGAAAAAGAAAATCATTCGATATAAATGCTTTTCACGCAAATTTCCAAAGGATAAAATCGAAGCAAATATAAGTGATAAGAATAATATAATCGCGGGTACGACAAGCATTAAAAACCCTGTATTTTTAAGCGATTGAAGAAAAACTTCATCTGTAAATAATTCTTTAAAATTTTCTAGCCCAATAAATGTTTCTCCGCCACCAAATCCCGAACTACTAAAAAGCGATTTATAAAAAACTTGCGTAACCGGATAAACGATAAAAACTGAGAATATGAATAATGTCGGTACTATACAAAGTAAAATAAAGGCTGTTCGACTTTTACGATTCACTTAATTCACCAGCTTTCAAATCTTATTTTCATCAAAAAAGATACCCTAACCACGTACTTTGATTAGGGTATGATGTTTCTGTTAATCCATTTTTTCTGCAACTTTCGAATAGACATCGTACATTTTTTCTGCCCATTCTTCTTTTGTCATTTCTTTATTCATCACACTTGCCGCTTGGTCAAATAAAACTTCACGTGGCTCAACGTTTACACCTGTTGGAATCGGTACAAAGTTTCCTGACATCGTATACATGCCACTTTCAACTGCTTTGAAGACATTATAAGACGACTCTGTCAAGTATTCTTCGACTAAATCGGAAGCACCTACAACCGCTATTGCAGCTTTCGCAAATTCGCCGTTTAACTGGATACTTTCCTCCGTATACATAAACTTCAAAAATTCTTTCGCTAAATCTGGGTTGCTGCTGCTTTTGGAATATACATTTGCTCGACAGATGTCAATGCAAGTAATGGATCATTTGCATCAAATGTTGGCACGCCTAAAAAGCCAAATTCAAAACCATCTTCACGCGGCGCTTCTTCCATTTCACCTTCAAACCAGTTTCCATTCGGAATAAACAGTGCATCCCCTTGCATAAATGATGTTTGAGATTGTGTATGGTCTAAAGCAACTGTTCCATTCATTAAACCATTTTCTATCAAAGCAATTGTTTCTAAAACACCCAATGCTTCTAATGCAATATCCGTTTTTCAAAATTCCGGATCATAATTCAACATTTGATTCATCGCTTCTTCGCCACCTAAAGAAGAAACAGCAGGAATTAAAATTTCCTCTAAATAGCCTGGGACTGTTCCTTGGTACGTAAATAACGCACGGTCATGCGCTTTCGCTACATCATTTAAAGCAAAGAAATCATCCCAAGTTTTTGGTGTCTCAATTCCTTCGGCGTCAAATAAAGTTTTGTTATACCATAATCCCATCACCTTATAATTATAAGGTGCCATATAAATTTTCCCATCTCCATATGGAGACATATATGCCGATTCTAAAATTCCTGGTAAAATCTTATCTTTTAAAGGAACAGCTTCATCAAGTGCTTCGTCTTCAAATAACTCTGTTAATTCAAGGAAGCCTTCTTCTTTAATAAGCCCCTGTGTCACGCCCGATGGATCTGTTTGGTTCAAATAAACGAGATCAGGTGGTGTACCTGCAATGATTTTCGGTCGAATCATTTCACCAATATCCGGATTCGCAGTAATATTCACTGTCGTTCCTGGGTTTTCTGCTTCAAACTTTTCTGCAAGTGCTTTCCAATAAGCATCTCCGTAGCGACCTTGGAAAACAGCTACTTCAAGTACTTGATTATCCGTTTTTCCGTCATCATTGCCTTTAGTCGAATTATCTTTTTCTCCGTCTGAACTCGAACTTCCACCCTCACTACACGCTGCTAATAATAAAAATAGCATTACAAAAATGACAAATAGTTTACTTGAACTAGATTTCATCAATGACACACCCCTCTTATTTTGTTTTGCAGTCAATCCTTCTCTAAAAACCTCAATTCCACCCCCATTGTAAGCGCTCTCCAAATCATTCAGAAGTAAATAGTTAGTAAATAAAATTAATTAACTATTTACTGATTATTCTTACTTTATCGTTATATTTATAAGTTGTCTAGATTTAATCTGTTTTTTTCTTCGATAAAATAAGGCAAAATACATACCTAAAAAGTAGCGATATATTGTTGTACAAAAAACTGCACAGAAAAATTTTCTGTGCAGTTTTTTTATTTATCTGGCTGAATATAAGGGACCATTTCAGCTGTAGCGCCCACTGATGAAGCGCGGATGAACCCTTGATTTTCTAATGCTTTAAAGTTTTTCGCTTGACCTGTTAACATCATACCTAAAATTTCAACGTCTTTAAAATCTTTTTCTTGATTGGCTTTTAAAAACGCATGAATGGCATCATCATAACCTTTTTCCGCATAAGCTTCTAAATCTTTCAGGAACATTTTATATTCATCTTCTGGTGATGAAGATGGCGCAAAACCATAGATTTCTAGTCCTGATGGTCCTTGACTTTCATCGGTAATTTCAGAAATCATATATAACCAAACAATATTCAAATTATCTGGGATTTTTGATTCGATTTCTGCAAATGTATAGGGACGATCAAAGGAAATTGCTACTTCCGCTACATAATTGTCCATTTCTGCAACAGCTTCTAGTTCATTGGGAATCGCATAATACTCTTTAATGAGTGGATGGTAAAATGTTGCAGATTTTGTTTTTGTTTGTTTATCATATTGGTAAAACTGCGAATCTGACCAATAAGATCCTGGAATTAATTCGTTTGTATCAATATGTGTAAAAAGCCAATCGTATCGACTTGTTAGCGTACTCCACTCGACTAAATATCCATTAATATTCTTCGAACGATTCGTCACAATATTACCGCCAAAAATCGCATTCTGTGCTTTCAATTGTGAATCGATTTGAACATTCGGTTGTGTAAGTGCATGTTGTAGATCTAATGCATCATGTAATTTACTCGCATTTTTTGCGGCGAAATAGTCTCCTACTTTAAAAAATAATGGAATAAAAATGACTATCGTTATCAATGTAATGCCAGTGATTTTCAAAACTTGTTTTCTTTTTGCTTTTTTCAAAGCTTTTTTTAAATTGTCTGCCATTCTATTTCCCTCCAATTTTCGCATGAATTGCTTGACGTGCACGATATAATTTTTGTTTAACACTGGTTTCTTTAATCGATAAAATACGGGCAATTTCTTCATACGAAAAATCATAATAATATTTCAAAAAGAAGATTTCTTTATATTCTTTTTTAATATCCTTCAGCAAATATAAAATCTCTTCTTTATTTAAAATTGCATCAAATTCGCGGTCAATATGTTGCAACTTAGCATAGACTGCTTCTGTTATATGAATATTTTGCTGTTCTTTTTTCCTTTTAAAATCAATATACTCATTGAGTGCGACTCTGAAGAACCATGGACGTAAATTGGTATCTGTTAAGTCGTCTAATAATGTATAGACTTTGTAAAACGTATTTTGAATAATATCTTCCGCGTCTTCTTTCCTTGCTCCTTTCGACTGTAATAAATTTCGCACTTCCTTCCCTAAACTAAGTAGATAGGTAGCAAAAACATCTTCTTTTTTCATTTATTTCCCTACCTCTTTCGGCCAATTTCTTCCCGCTTACTTATACAACGATTGACCGGCTAATTATGTATACAGTTATTGTTCAAATTAAAGTCGTAAAAAAACAGCCGTCTATTATAACAGCTGCTTTCAATCTATTTATCCCACATTAACAGGCAGTCGGGGCTGAAGAACTCCTTCACTGATTGAAGGTTCACTTTATTATAATAATTTTCGATCCCAATGACGATGAACAGCAGTGGCTTCAATAAATAATTTATCAAAATTTGAAGTTTCACTATTGGACACAATCCCTGGTCCGGTTTGTCCATTAGACTTTTCAAATAACGATTTTCCAGTCGTTGCTATCCCGATTGGCTTATAATGCTCATAAGCTTCATTAATAAAATTAACGATATCATTCTCAAATTTCTTTTGATTACCTACTTCTCCACCTACAATATATAACCCATCATATAAAACAGGATGTACCGTTAAAAATGTTTCATCCACTTCAACACCTAGCTCATTATCTCCGCGTAAATGACCTAACTTTTCACTGATGATATCGACCACTACACCTTCTTCAAGAAGCGCATTGATGGTTCTTTTCACTTCTTCCCCAATAAATCCATTCCCAATCAAGACACCTATTTTGCGCGTTTTCGCTAGTTTAGGTGTCGATTCTTGGCTTAACGCGGGCGATGCTTGTTTCACCTCAGAAACTTCATCTACATCAGGTGCTTCAACACCAACTGCATCTGCAACAATAGTTGCTAAATTTTTATCGACATGCGCAAACATATTTACGACTTGCTGTTTAACATCATTGTTTTTCACTTTTCCAACTTCAAAACTAAATGCTTCAATAATATGTTGTTTCTCAGGCGATGTCATACTGTTCCAAAATAAGCGCGCCTGTGAAAAATGATCTTTAAACGAGTCACTTCTTGCTTGAATTTTTCTACCTTCTACTTTTTCTTCATAATGAACATAAGCACCTTCGTTTTCTTTTGAAGTCGATGGTGTATTTCCTGCCATCGAATTTTTATGATAACTCACTTGTCCAACATTAATGGTCTGCCTACCGTAGCCGTCACGTTGATTATTATGAAATGGACATACGGGGCGATTAATCGGCAGTTCATGGAAATTGGGACCGCCAAGACGAATTAACTGGGTATCTGTATATGAAAAAAGTCGTCCTTGCAATAGCGGATCATTTGTAAAATCAATCCCAGGCACGACACTTCCAGGATGAAATGCAACTTGTTCTGTTTCTGCAAATACATTGTCAACATTTCGATTTAATGTCATTTTCCCAATAATTTTCACCGGCACTTCTTCTTCAGGCCATATTTTCGTAGAATCTAAAATATCAAAATCAAACATGAACTCATCTTTTTCTTCAATCATTTGCACGCCAAGCTCAAACTCAACATAATCTCCTCTTTCAATCGCTTCCCACAAATCACGGCGATGGAAGTCCGGATCTTTACCGCTAATTTTTTGTGCCTCATCCCAAACAAGTGAATGTACACCTAATTTTGGCTTCCAATGAAATTTCACAAAATGAATTTTGCCTTCTTCATTAATTAACCGGAAAGTATGAACTCCAAAACCTTCCATCATTCGAAAACTCCGTGGAATTGCACGGTCGGACATATGCCACATCACCATATGTGCGGACTCTTGATTATTTGCAACAAAATCCCAAAATGTATCATGAGCAGACGCAGCTTGAGGCATTTCATTATGCGGCTCTGGTTTCACAGCATGAATAAGGTCTGGAAATTTAATGGCATCTTGAATAAAGAATATTGGCATATTATTTCCAACTAGGTCATAATTTCCTTCTTCTGTATAAAACTTCACTGCAAATCCTCTTACATCACGAACAGTCTCCGCGGAACCTCGATTTCCAGCTACTGTTGAAAAACGAGTAAATACAGGTACTTTTGATCCTGGCTCTTGTAAAAACTTCGCCTTTGTATAAGGTTTCATAGATTCATAAAGCTCAAATTCACCATGAGCTGCGTAGCCTCTCGCATGTACAGCTCTTTCAGGAATTCTTTCATGGTCAAAATGAGTCATTTTTTCTCGGAAATGAAAATCTTCCATAAGTGTTGGACCACGTTCTCCAATTTTTAAAGAATGTTCATCTTCTGCAAGACGTAATCCTTGATTTGTTGTCATCCTCTGATTTTGATCATATGAACGAAATGTTTCTAACTGCTCATGTTTACTATTTTCATGAATCTTGTTCTGTTTCTTCAACAAAAATTCCTCCATTCGAAAAATGATGATCTATTCGTCTGTTTCCCGAATGGAATTTTAATAAACAAATTTCATTGTATAAGACAGCTTTAAAGTTATTTCACTTCTTTTTTAAATTTCTAATTTCCCTCGAAATCCTCTAACCCCATAATAAGAATCTGCGCCATTATGATACATAAAGACTGTATTATAACGACGGTCGCAAAAAATTGCGCCACCCTGCGCCCGAATATTCTCAGGTGTTTTCACCCAACTGGATGACTTCAAATCAAAATTTCCAATTTCCTGTAATGTCCGGTACTCATCTTCCGTTAATAATTCAATGCCTATTTGAGCAGCCATATTGACCGCACTATTTTCAGGTTTATGTTTTTTTCGGGATTCAAGTGCTTCCTGATCATAGCAAACGCTTCTTCTCCCTTTAGGACTTTCAGGAGAGCAATCATAAAAAGTATAGACATCCGATTCTTTATCGTATTGAACGACATCTGGTTCTCCTCCTGTCGCTTCCATTTCATAAAGCACCTCTAATTTGTCCAAATTTGCTTCTAATTTCTCTTGAACATTTCCCCACTCTAATCCTTCATGGCGCTGCATATTTTTTTCAAAACGTGTTTTTAATGTATCCAGTAATGTAACTCGTTCTTCTACAGAAAGTTCTTTCGTCATATTCATTTCATCCTTTCTTTTCGAATTATTTTATTTTGGATAAATATTTTCAAAGTCTATTTTACAGGAATTTGGTCGGCAGTGCGAACTGGGAAGTAATTTTTGGAGAACTTAGGAGTAATTTTTGGCAACTTGAAAGTGCTTTTTGGGCAACTCGGTGGTAATTCCTGACAACTCAGAAGCATTTTCAGGCAACTCGTCTAACTTCCCACAACTCGACTGCACTTTTGGACAACTCAACGACAGTTCCGGACAACTCACTATCAATTCCCAACAACTCAACACCTGTCACCCAAACTCGCCCATCCAATCATTTCTATATGTTTATCTTTACCAAAAATGTGTAATATAATAATAAATTCATTTGTTTTGTAACTTTCTTCAAGTTGAAACGATAAATGAGATATAAGCAAGTTAATTTTTAGAAAAGAGGTTTTTTAAAATGAGTAAGAAAATCAGTTTTATTGGATTATTGCTACTCGCTTTAATTATTAGCGCGTGTGGGAATAATTCATCAAGTAATGGTGGAGAAACAAATAAGGCGCCTGCATTCGATGATGTTTATGCGAGTGTTGAAAACGCGATTAAAGATTCACTGAAAGAAGATAGCGATATGGCGGAAGATGAAGTGTTAATGAGTTATTTTATCGAAGATTTAACTTCTGAAGATGCGGCTGATTCAATGGCAGCTGTATTACTTGAAAGAATGGAATTAGATCCGGAAAAACTTGCAAATGGTAAAGCAATTGGTGCGATGATGAATGTCAATTCAGATGAAATTTTTGTCCTTGAAGCAAAATCTGAAGATGATGTTGCCGAGCTAGAGAAAGTCTTAGAACGTGAACTTGCTGCACAAATCCAAACTTGGGAACAATATTTACCCGACCAACATGAAAAAGTTAAAAACAATGTCATTGAAACAAATGGAAAGTTTTTATTATATGTGACATTTTCTGATCCCGATCGCGTTGTCGAAGCATTTAACGCGAATTTTAAATAATGATTTATGACAGGCAAGGCGATATGAATCGTTCTTGCCTGTCGTTTATCCTCATCCGAAATTTATTATTGGACGTGATGGCATGGTTTTTAGTAGTCTACCTTTTTTATTTTACTTTCTACCGCTTGCACTTTTCATTTATTATATTAGCCCAAATAAATTAAAAAACTTCACCTTATTAGTCGTTAGTTTATTATTTTACGCTTGGGGAGAACCGATTTATATTTTCCTACTTTTATTTTCGGCAGCAGTCGATTATTTGCATGGCTTACTCATAGAAAAGTATAGGAAAACGACACCATTTAAAGCAAAACTAGCACTCACTTCATCTATTTTTGTCAATTTGGCAGTCCTTTTCTTTTTTAAATATGCAAATTTCCTTGTGGACAATATTAATCATTTTACCAACTTTCAAATCGAAGCATTAGATTTACCACTACCGATTGGCATTTCTTTTTATACATTCCAAACGATGTCTTATTCGATTGATGTGTATCGCGGTGTCGTCCCCGCACAACGAAATCCGATTACATTCGCCTTATACGTTTCTTTATTTCCACAGTTAATTGCAGGTCCAATTGTGCGTTATGAAACGATCGAAAAAGAACTGATGCATCGAAAATGGAATGCCGAACAATTTTCTGATGGCGTTCGTATTTTTACGATTGGGCTTGGGAAAAAAGTGTTACTTGCGAATACGCTTGGTGCGCTCTGGAATGAAACACAAGCTATGCCACCTAATGAATTAACCGTACTGGCAGCTTGGCTTGGCATACTCGCTTTTATGTTCCAAATTTACTTTGATTTTAGCGGATATTCCGATATGGCGATCGGCCTCGGAAAAATGTTTGGTTTTACTTTTCCAATTAACTTTCGATACCCATATATTGCGAAAAGTGCCACGGAATTTTGGCGTAGATGGCATATTACGCTAAGTGGATGGTTTAGGGATTATCTGTATATTCCACTTGGTGGCAATCGTAAAGGGCAATGGAAATTATATCGAAATCTTTTTATTGTTTGGGGAGCGACGGGTCTTTGGCACGGAGCAAGTTGGAATTTTATTTTATGGGGACTTTATTTTGGACTTATTTTAGCTTTTGAAAAAGCAATCGGTTTAAAACTTTTACAACGAATCCCAGCATTTTTCCAACATATTTACTTATTATTCATCGTTTTAATGAGTTGGGTTTTATTTGTATCAGAAGATATGAATTTCGGCATTCACTATTTCAAAACAATGTTCGGTTTTGCACCGTTATGGGATCAGCATTTTATGTACCAACTTTATACAAATATCATTTTAATACTGATTGCTAGCGTTGCGGCGACACCTTTATGGCGCATCACTGATCGGAAAATAACGAATTCAATGATTCGTAATAGTATCGAATGGCTCATCATTACTGGAATTTTAATTTTATCAACTGCTTACTTAGTAGATGAATCATTCAACCCATTTTTATATTTCCGATTCTAAGGAAGGGAATCTCTATGAAAAAAATTATCAATATCATTCTTTTTATTTTATTGATTGGTGGACTTTCGATTGCAAACTTCATGAAAAAAGATGGAGCTTTTTCTGAATTTGAAAATCGACCGCTTGCACAATTTCCAAAGTTTACAATTGAAAAGTTGATAGATGGCTCTTTTACATCACAATTTGAAACATATATGACCGATCAGTTTATTGGAAAAACTTTTTGGACGGGCTTAAAAGCAAAGGCGGAGCAAACCGTTTTAAAACAAGAAAATAATGGTGTTTATTTTGGAAAAGAAAATATGCTTTTGGAAAAACCAGAAGAATTATCAACACAATTAAAAAAGAATATCGATTTCATCAATCAATTTCAAGAAAAAAACCAGGGATTTCAACTAACAGTTAGCTTAGTACCAACATCTATTGATTTATATCCTGAAAACTTACCGCCTTATGCGAAAACAGGCAAGCATATGGAAATTATGAAAATCGTCTCCCATGAACTAAATGAGCAAGTTCAACTTGTTGACCCTTTAGAACACTTGAAACAGAAAAAAGATGAACCGATTTATTTTCGAACGGATCACCACTGGACAACATTAGGGGCATTTTATACTTATCAAGCAATTGCCGAGGCAATGGATTTCACTGCCTATCAGTTTGAAGATTTTGCGATTGAACAAGTGTCTGATTCCTTTTACGGCACATTTTACGCAAAAGGCAATGATCATGCCATTCCGCCCGATCATATTGATATTTTCAAACCGAAAAAAGAAGTCGATTACGAAGTAAAAGCGGATCAAAAGCCTATACTTAATAGCTTATATGATGATAGTTTTCTAAGTAAAAGAGATCAATATGCTTATTTTCTAGGTGGAAATCATGCAAAAACAATCATTCAATCTAGCGTGCATAACGGCAAAAAACTCTTACTCATTAAAGATTCTTATGCACATGCAATTGTACCGTTTTTAGCGAATCATTTTGAAGAAATTCATCTATTGGACCTTCGTTATTATAACGCAAGTATTCAACAATATATTGATGAACATGAATTAACAGAAGGACTTATTTTATACAATAGCCCAAACTTCGCCAATGACAATTCTATCCTTTATTTAAAATATTGAAAGTTGCCCCCAAAAATGTTCGTTTTTTTGGGGGCTTTAATTACTTCCTACTATGTGCAATAAACATCGATGCATCTTTGTTCGCGAAAATGTTTTTTCCATGATGGAAAGTCTTAATTTCTGTTGATTTAAAGCCAACTTCCGCTAATATTTCTTTTAATCCTTCATGCGAAAAACCACTATGGATTAACGGATGGCTCACTTCATCATTTTCGTCAAAATCAATGATAATGAGTTGACCATGCTCGTTCAATATATGATATAAATTCTGCAAAATTGTTTTCGTTTCAGGAATATGCAATAAGACAAGTGACATTAATACAATATCTGCTTTCATCGTAGGAAGTTCTTTTGTAAAGTCCGTATGCAATACTTCTGCATTTCTCAATTCTTTCCGAGCAATTTTCCCTTTTGCGACTGCTGTCATTTGTTCAGATGAATCAACAAGTAAAACCGACTGAACTAAATCCGTTAAGGCTAAACTTACAAGACCTGTCCCACTACCGTAGTCGACCAATGTTTTCGCCTTGGCATCTTGTAATTTTTTTCGCACCTCTGTCGAAATAATTTTTGCCAATTCAATTCTGTCTTCCGTGTCATATCTTTTAGCCATTTCTTCAAATACATTTTCCTGCATTAACTCACTCCTAAATTTTATAAATATCTTTTCTGTAATCAATGTATACAAAAACGCGAGGCGCGCTTAAAAGTGATAGTATTCAACTTTTGAACGCAGCCTCCCTATTCGGTTAAATCCATATCTAAATAAGGCTGTAAAATTTCTCTCACTTCAGCTGTCGATTTTGTACTCATGAGTCGATGTCTTAAATCACTTGCGCCTTTAAAACCACGAATATAGATTTTAAAGAAACGAAGCAATGGTTTGAACGCACGAGGCTCCACTTCTTGATCATATTTATCATGCAAATCAAGCTGCAATAATAATAAATTTAATAATTCCTTCGCGCTATGTTCTTTTGGTTCTTTCTCAAATGCGAATGGATTTGTAAATACACCGCGACCAATCATCACACCGTCAATTCCGTATTTCTCTGCCAATTCTAGACCTTTTTGGCGGTCAGGAATATCGCCGTTAATCGTTAATAATGTATTTGGCGCAATTTTATCACGTAATTTTTTAATTTCAGGAATTAAATCCCAATGCGCTGGCACTTTACTCATTTCTTTACGCGTACGTAAATGAATCGATAAATTTGCAATGTCTTGCTTTAAAACAGTTGTTAACCAGTCGCGCCATTCTTCGATTTCATTATAGCCAATTCGTGTTTTGACACTAACAGGAAGTCCGCCCTCTTTCGCCGCTTGAATAATTTTCACAGCAGTTTCCGGATGGTTAATTAACCCCGCGCCACGTCCTTTTGCCGCAACGTTTTGAACGGGACATCCCATATTAATATCGACGCCTTTGAAACCAAGTTCTTTCATGCCAATACTCATTTGTCTAAAGTAATCTGGATTATCTCCCCAAATATGTGCAACAATCGGTTGTTCATCTTCTGTAAATGTTAAACGACCACGTACACTTTCCGTGCCTTCTGGGTGGCAATAACTTGCTGTGTTGGCAAACTCCGTGAAAAACACATCCGGTCTTCCTGCCTCCGCAATCACATGCCTAAAAACAACATCTGTCACGTCTTCCATCGGTGCTAATATAAAAAACGGCTTTGGTAAATCCAGCCAAAAATTATCATTACTCATTTCGTCTTTCCTTCCTTTTAAAAAACTACTTCTATATAGTATAACGTAAATTCATCTTTTACAGTTATACCATATTATTCGTTTCCTTACACTTTTTCAGCAACGATAAGCTGAAGCATATTTTCCTCCAGTTACTTGGACAAGATATTGGATTCAAGTTATTTCTACACGCAAAAAAAGACATCTAGAAAGTAAATTCATCCCTTTCCAGATGTCCTTTTCTACCTTTTCGGAAAACTAACCTTAAATGTTGCTCCTTTTCCAACTTCACTTTCAACAATTAAATTTCCATCATGGCCTGCAATAATTTGTTTACTCAACAATAAGCCAAGTCCAGTACCAAATTCTTTCGTTGTCACAAATGGCTCTCCTATTTGATTCAGAATATTTTTTGGAATACCTGGACCATTATCGATTACATTAATTTGAATACTGTTCATCAAATCTTTACTCTCAATCGTAATGACTCCCTCGTCCATCGCTTCAATTGAATTTTTAACTAAATGAATAAGCATTTGCTTCAATTTCACCGGATCGCCAAAAAGCGATGCGTCAGGATCTTCAATTTTTGTTTTAAACTGAATCTTTTTACTTTTCGTTTCTAACGTCATTTGCTCTAGCATACTTTCGACCAACCCAAACACTTTTACTTCTTTTTTATTTCCTAGTTGTGGATTAGCCAGCACTAAAAATTCAGCCGCTACTTGTTCGAGTTTTTCAACTTGCTTGTTAATTGTACTCAAATATAGTTGAATCGTACTATTTACGTCATTTGTTTCTTGAATTAACTGTAAAAAACCTTTAATTACACCAAGTGGATTTCCAATTTCATGTGCAGTAATCGCAGCTAATTTACTTGCCATATCTAATTTTTCGGCTTGAATGATACTATTTTCTTTTACTTCTTCTAATTTGATTTGTTCTGAAATTCGAAACAATAAAGCGGGTTCTTTTTTATATAAATGAGATCTTGAAAAATCAGTATCTGTCATATGAAATTCATGTGTCTGTAAGATAACGTTCATGAGCGATGCAGGTAATATTAGCTCATCATAAGCACATACCGCCAATACATTCGAGTTTTCCGAAACAAAACAATCGTAATTATGCTCATTTAAACATATTCGCCTTTTTAATGCTTCTTGATCTTGCTCAATCCAAACAACAGATGCCCATATACGCGTTTCAGTCGTTTCTGTAAAATATGGTCCCATCAATTCTCCAAAATTTCTACCAATCTGTACAACATTAAATGGTTCGTGTGATGCATAAAAATGATGTGAATCGGCATAGACAATTGAATCTAATTGACTTTTGGTAAAGCCGCGTTCTGTCAATTCATGGGAAACACGCTCAAAGTAATTTGGTGTATCTACATAAACAATCAAGTTTTTCTTTTCAAAGCCTTCGATGATAAAATCCAACACATTTTCTATATATTTTTGATCATCTCTATATGTGTAAACAATATGTCGACCATTTGATAATCGTACTTGTTCAATCGTACTCCCTTTAATATCTTTTTTTATATTTGTCATTCCGAATCCCTCCAAAATCATTTTCAAAAAGCTTTTATACAACTATCTTTATTATATGAACATACCACTAAAAATTCAATCTATTCCCAATATTTACATAAGTTATACGACTTTATATTTTAATAAACTGGATTCTTATTCCTTTACGTCGAAATGCCAAAAAAGATGTCTAATCAACCAATAAGAATTGACTAGACATCTTCTACTAAATGGCAATCATGTCCCAAGATGATTGATATCCACTTCTTCCCCATTAATCATGATCGCTTGCACTTCCGTGAAATAAAAAGCGAGACAGTTCTCAAAATCAAACACCACCATCTTTGAGAACTGTCTCCACCTGTCACGAAATCCCCAAAAACAAACAATCGCACTAAATCCACGCATACAAAAACAGGAGGCGTCTACAAAGTCGTGAACTACCGACTTTGTAGACAGCCTCCCTTATTTCCAGGGCAATAATTTAATTTCAATCCAATGGAGCAATCTATTAAACGTTAAACCTAATAAAGATAAGACTAACACGCCTACCATCAATTTCGTCGTAATCATTAAATTTCCATAATGTAAAACCATCGAACCGATACCATTTTGTGCTGCTATCATTTCTGCTGCAACTAATAATAGCAGTGAAGTTCCAGCCGCTAGCTTTAAACCTGCAAAAATCATCGGTAAAGCACCTGGTAAAATCACTTTTCGGATGACATTAAAATGATTTGAACCGAAAGTGACCGCCGCTTTGATTAAAGATTGATCGACACTTTTCACACCTGAAAATGTATTAATGACCACTGGGAAAAAGACGCCTAATGCGATAATCGTTACTTTTGAAAGTTCTCCAATTCCTAACCAAAGAACAAATAATGGCAATAAAGCAATCTTTGGAATTGGGTAAAGTGCATAGACGACTGGCGTTCCAATTGCATCTGCCCATCTAGAAAAACCTAATATAAGCCCTACGACAATCCCCACAACAGATCCAATCGCATAACCGACACCAATTCGATAAAGACTTGGACCAAGATTTCGAGCAATTTCACCACTTACAAGCATTTCCCAACCTGTACGCACAATAGCAGAAGGTGCAGGTAAAAATAGTGGGGAAACCATTTTCGTACTTGAAATAATTTCCCATAATATGAGTAAGCCAACTAATCCTAAAACAGAAGCATATAATGGCACTTTTTTCTCTAAAAACGCAACACGGTTTGTAATGACTTTTTTATGTACGGCCATCTATATTCACTCCCTTAACGCTTCAACAGCATCATTACGAATCAATTGCCAAATTTCATCCGCATATCGTTCAAATTGTTCTCGATGCTCTTCTCCATCGCGCCCCATTTTAGGTAAATCAATCTCAATGACCTTTTTAATGCGTCCTGGATGTCTCGATAAAACAATAACTCGATCTGCTAAATAAACCGCTTCGTCAATATTATGTGTGACGTATAATGTGCTGAGTTGTGTACGGTTCCAGATGGCTAATAATTCTTCTTGCATTAAAATCCTCGTTTGTGCATCTAATGCGGAAAACGGCTCGTCCATTAATAGTAAATCCGGCTCAACCGCAAGCGCGCGGCCAATGCCAACGCGCTGCTTCATACCACCAGATAATTGTTTCGGGTAAGCATCTTTAAAATCCGTTAGGCCAACCATATCAATATATAAGTCGGCCTTTTCTTTCAATTCTTTCTTACTCACTTTTTTCTCTTCTAACCCGTAAATCACGTTTTGGTATACCGTTCGCCAAGGAAGCAAAGCAATTTCCTGAAAAACAATCGCTAAATTCGGCTCTTTTTCCATCATTCCTTCAAAATAAACAGAACCACTTGAAGGGGATAAAAGCCCCCCGACAATGTTTAAAAGCGTTGATTTTCCACATCCACTTGGACCGACTAGCACGACAAACTCTTTTTCATGAATTGAAAAATTAATATCCTCTAGCGCAGTCACTTCTTCTTTTTTTGAAGAGATGAATTTTTTTCCTACATTTTCAATAACAATTTTCATAACTTCACTTCCCCGTTTATTTCAATGCTTCCTCTAGTAAACTCGTATCTACAATTTCTGAAGCATCAATCGAACCATCGATTAAATTTTCTTTTGCGTACCAATCAATTTGCGTTTGGATATCTGAATCTAGTAATTTTCCATCGCGATCCATGTATGGAAGACCTTTTTTAATCAACTCTTCTTCTTGATCTGTATATTCTGCAATAATTTTAATGACTTCATCGTAATTCTCGCCTGGTACAATTTCACCATCTACTTGATTCAAAACAGCGTCATAGTAATAAGCAGTTGCTTTTGCGTAGGCTTTTAAAAACTTTGTTGCTGCATCCTTATTCCCTGCAAATTTTTCTGAGAAAAAGATTCCTGATGTTTGGTATTCAATTTCGTCTCCTACTTCAGCAATCACTTTTCCATAACCTTCTTCTACAACTCTAGAAACATTTGGCTCATTCAATAAAATCGCATCTACTTGCTTACTTTCCAATGTTTCCATAAGTCCTGGAATACTATTTAGTGGTACAAGTTCAACATCATCCGTTGTTAAACCATGTTCTTCCAAAAGTCTTCCAGCCATATAATGGTATGTTGAACCTGTTTGTGTAATCCCAATCTTTTTACCTTTTAAATCAGCAATCGTTTCTACAGATGAATCATCCGGAACTAATACAGCTGAAGATGAATAACCTTTTTCTTCTCTTCCTTTATCCGCAACAATCACCAATTTCTCGCCGCCTGCAACCATATTGTATAAACTTGCTGTAATTCCTGTTGCCCCAACTTGAACATCGCCGCCCGCAGTCGCCACTGAAATCGGTTGTGCTGCATCAAACCAAGTTGCGCTTGCATCTAGCCCTTCTTCTTCAAAAAATCCTTTTTCAAGTGCAATAAATAATGGTGCTGAACTCGTTAATTTCAACATCCCAATTTCAATTTTTTCATTCTTACTTGACGAACTGTCTTCAGAACCTTCGTTTTTCTCCCCTGCATCATTTCCACAGGCAGCTAGAACCAATAATAAAATGGTAGCCAATAATAGCATCATGCTCTTTTTCATGTCATTTTCCCCCTAATATATCGTTTTCACAGCTTTCTAAATCCCAAAATCCAGAAAAAAGGGTATAAAAAAAACCCGTCCATCCCCTTGATAAGGGACGAAGAGTTCTCCGCGTTACCACCCTAAATTGATCCATCCGTTTTCACTGATGATCCACTTCATTGAATTTGAGAAAATCTGATGTTGTACTTCATACATATTGTTGCCTGAATTCACATTTACCATTCAGTCTCTGGTTGCTGCAGACAATATAACTACTAATGCATCTCTCAAAATTATTTAATTATTATTTTTTTGATTACCCTTTGCGCAAAAGTAATTATTTTGAATTTTATCACACCAGAAATAGAAGTCAAGGCGTTTTTTAAGTTTCGAGTCAATTCATATGATTTAAAAAAGAATTGGAAGACGTTTATCTTCCAATCCAATAGCCTAAAAAGGCAAGTAAAATCCCACCACCATATGTTGCGAAGGCATACACAACTCCATTTTTTCTCCGTTCAATGATTTCTTTCTGTAAAGTCGAAAATGTCGTCAGCGCACCGAGAAATCCTGATACGAGAAAAAATGTCCAAAGCTTTGGTAAAGACAAACCAAAAATGACACCGATTAAAAATGAACCGACTAAGTTAACAATCAATGTCCCTAGTGGAAAACGTGCTTTCTCATTCAACTTTTTCGATAAGATAAAACGAATGATTGCACCGAAAAAGCTACCCGCCCCGACGACTAAAATCTCGATGAATGTCATGTTAGTTTCCACTTCCTACCACAATGAAATCCAAATAATCCCATGCAAATTCCGCCTATAACGCTAGCACTGACATACAGAATCGCTATTAAGAATTTACCGCTTTCAAAAAGCAAAACTGTTTCTATACTGAATGCAGAGAAGGTTGAAAATGAGCCTAAAAACCCAACCGTAATCATTTCTTTTAGTTGTTTATTTTTCAGCACATGATCTAATACACCTGTTGCGATTAAACATAATAACCATGTCGCTACTAAATTCACGAAAATTGTCGCGACTGGAAAAGCATGTCCTTCCCCCATCCAAAGACCAATGGAAGTTCGTAAAATCGCACCGAACATTCCCGCGACACCGACCCACACCAATTGTTTCATCTTTACACCCGCTCAATAAAACCGTATTGTAAAATCGTATTCGTATCAAATTCCTTCTGTTCATGTTCAAACTGGATTTTTACTTTGCTGTCTACAGATAAAATTTTCCCTTTGCCAAATACACGATGAACCACTTCTAAACCAACCGATAGTTCCTGTCGATTTTGAATGCCTTTAGGATTGACTTGTACCGTTTTTCGCTGGACTTGCTTTGTCGCTATAGTTTTTCGTTTTTCCACTGGCGCTTGATTAGGATTTATGATGCGGCGTACTTCATTTAGAAAACGAGAATCTTCTTTTTTCTTCCCCTCATCTTCTTGGAATGACAAAAGTTCCAATCGATTTTTTGCACGTGTCATACCAACATAAAATAGGCGTCTAGCCTCTTCCAAAGTACGCACATCTTGTTCATCTTCCTCTGATGGAATAATTCCTTTTTGTAAATCAATCATAAACACACGTCCAAATTCCAATCCTTTTGAACTATGAAAAGTCGATAAAGTCACTGCATTTTCAGGAGGATTAAACTTCGCTGTTTGAACGGCTTCTTCCAATTCCTTCAAACGCTGCGCGAACTCAACCATCGTTCGAAGCGGCATCGCAATATTTTCAAGCGTATCTAAAATATCGTTCAAATGATCAAATCGATAACCAAACTTCTCCGCCCGACTCTTTAAAGCCGCTTCATAACCTAAATCTTCCCGAATTAATTGAATGACACGCATCGGACGCATCTCTGGAATAACTTCATAACCTTTTTTATAATCTTGTAGTTTTTTCACTTGTCGTTCTTTTAAAGGAACTGTCTTCATAAATACATCAAATACATTGCCAGACGCCTTCGCATTTTGAAATTTCGTCACCTGACTTCTCGATACATATAAATTCATTTTCAAAATAATTTTCGCGAAAATATCTTTTCGCTCGACATTAAAACTAAGTCGCATAAAGTTTAATATATCTTCAATAATCCAGTGATTAAAGAATTTATCATCCGCATCTTTCATATAAAATGGAATTCCTCGGCGATGAAGCTCACTCACATACATGGTAGAAGATGCATTATTTCTAAATAAAATCGCCGTCTCACTTAAGTTTTTTTCATTTAATAATTCATAAATGACATAATCTAGCTGATCTTTTGGCGTGCTCACTTGCTTGAGTTGAATCGGCTTGTTTGCCGCATTTTTCGTAAACATTTGTTTCGGATAACGATCTTGGTTTCGCGTAATAAACTTTGCGGCTGTTTCTACAATTTCTTTTGAGGAGCGATAATTTTGTTCCATTTGAAGAATTAAAGCATCTGGATACACTTTTTTAAACTCCAATAAATAAGTTGGATCCGCACCACGCCACGTATAAATGGACTGATCATCATCCGCAACGACACATAAATTTCCGTGATACGCGACTAAATGTTCTACAATCATATGTTGAACGAGCGATGTATCCTGACTTTCATCTGTTAATAAATAATCAAAACGTCCCCTAAATTCATCTGCCAACGCATCATCCAAACGAAGTGCTTCTTCAGCAAGCACCAACATATCGTCAAAATCAACATAAATAAAATGCGTTTGTTTTGTTTTATGTTGTTCATATTTTTTCGCAATTAAACTTGCATTTTTAAAAGGCTGTTCGACTTCTTCCCATTTATCCATCGGAATTAATTTATTTTTTAAACCGCTAATAAATGTCGATAATGTTCCGAGTTCATCATCCGTACAATCTTCTTTTAACACGTCTTTATAAATACGTTTCAGTAAAGATTGTTTATTAAACTGATGGCTTCCTTTTCCTTCAATTAACTCGTAATTTCTATCTGTTTTTTCTAAATAATGTCTTGTAATTTCAAACGCCAAACTATGGATGGTCGAAAAATTAACAGAAGGAAGATGCGGAAATAACTTTTCAAATCTCGCTTTCATATCCGCCGCAGAAGCGCGACTAAACGTAATCGCTTTGATGCGTGATGGGGGGACTTTCTTTTCCTCAATCAAATAACCAATTCGCATAATCATCGTCGTTGTTTTTCCAGATCCTGGGCAAGCAAGTAATAAAAGTGGACCTTCCGTTTCAAGTACTGCTTGCTGTTGTACCGCATTCAATTCGATTCCAAGCTCTTCTTTTTTCCGTTCAAAAAAATCACGCATCACACATAACTCCTTCAATAACTAGTCTTTTTAATTTAACATAATTTTTTGTAGAAAGCTTTTATTCGAGAGTGAATTCAAAAAAGACGTCTGCACCTACATGGGCGGACGTCTAACTTTTTATTTGGGAATCCCAATCATTTTAAATGGATAAATACGAAACGATACTTTTCCACTAACAGCATTTTTTTCAATTGGACCTAATTCACGGCTATCTCGGCTATGATGACGATTATCTCCAAGAACAAAATAATGCCCTTCAGGTACATGCACTTCAAAATTTTCCGTTAGCCGCATGCCATTATATAATTTGTCTTTATTTTCTTGTATGTACGGTTCTTCATACTCAACACCGTTAATAAATAAATGATCGTCTTTCATCACAACATAATCTCCAGGTAAACCAATGACACGTTTAATATAATACTCATCTGAAATTGGCGACTCAAAAACAATCATGTCAAAATTTTTAATCGCGTGCAATTTCCCGATAACCAGTCGCTCATTATGTTCAAATGTTGGCTCCATTGATTGACCAGATACTGTGACGGGTGTAAATAAAAATTGGCGGACGAGTAGCGCAAGAATCAAAGCAACGGCTACTGATTTTGACCAAGAAATAACTTCCCTTTTTGTTTTATCTTTCATTTATCTTCCCCCTAACAAATTCCCTTACACGACATAACCTAATGACCGTAATGTAGTATGCATAAATGCTTCCGTATATAAAAAGACTTCTTCTCGCTCAGGCTCTTGATGAAGATCATGGAAAAGCCCTTTCCATTCCTTATATTGGAACTCCGTAATTTGCTGGCGCAACAGCCATTCTTTCGCTGTTTCAATATGAATCATTTTATCTTCTTCCGCAACATGCATTAAAACAGGCACATTGCGAATCGTCCCATCATACTGGGCAACAGCTTTCATAAATTGCTGCAATTCTCGGTACCAACCAGCCGTTACAGTAGAGCTATATAATTTATCATTTTTAGATTCTAAATAAATCTCTGTATTCCGCGTTAATAATTCTATTTCGACATTATGATTAATTTTCATTGACGAAGATAATTTTGTTAAAACTGTTGAGAATTTTGCTGGCTGATGCTTTAGAGACAACCAAGGGGAATTTAAAATGGCACCTGCACAAACAATTTTTTCTGTTTGTAAAATACGCATCGCAATCGTAGCCCCAAGTCCTTGTCCCATAATAAATAATGGTAAACCGTCTGCCAAACCAACATCGAGCAATTTTTTTACATAATTGACATATGTATCGAATCTTTCATTATGAATCGTTCGTCCATCTTGCATCCCATGTCCAGGCAAATCGCCCATGACAACATGAAAATTACTATTTCGAAGTCTTTGAATAAACCACGCATACCTGCGATGATGTTCATAAGCATTATGAATAATCGCCACAACCGCTTTCGGCTGTCCTTCCGCTTCCCATTTCCACATGGACAATCCTCCTTTATTGATCAATTTCTACACTGTTCCAAATTATATTTGTTAAGATAATTATATACTAATTCAGGAAAAGAGGAGAGAAAATGATTTATCCTTATCAAGAAATTTCACCTAAAATTGATCCAACGGTCTTTATTGCAGACTATGCAACGATTACAGGAGATGTGACCATTGGCGCGAATTCTTCTATTTGGTTTAACACTGTCATTCGCGGCGACGTATCGCCTGTGATCATCGGAGAAAATGTCAGTGTACAAGATTTAAGCTGTCTCCACCAAAGCCCAAATAAACCGCTCATCATAGAAGATGACGTTATTGTCGGACATAAGGTTACACTGCATAGTTGCATCATTCGAAAAAAAGCATTAATTGGGATGGGTTCTATTATTTTAGACGGGGCAGAAATTGGGGAAGGTGCATTTATCGGAGCAGGTGCGCTCGTTCCACCAGGTATGAAAATTCCTCCAAACATGTTGGCACTCGGTTCTCCCGCAAAAGTCGTTCGCGAAGTAACAGACGCTGACCGAAAAGACATGGAAAGAATCGTTCGTGAATATGTCGAAAAAGGACAGTATTATAAGGGATTGCAAAAATAAAGAGACTGTCCCGCCAAGTGTGGTTGTCTTGGCGGAACGTCTCTTGTTTGTGTGTTCGTGGACGATATATAATAGTTCTCCATTTTGAGTTAATCTTCCGAAACGCTTCAATTGGTATCGTTTATTAATACTTTAATAAATTTTCGTCCCTTTATGAGCATTGAAAATTACACTGCTATTATTCACTGCTCCAGCTCTATGATGATTTCTTCTAGTGTTAATTCTTTCTCCATTATTGTTGTCCATTCAGTGGTATTCATAGATTCTTCAAAGTCTCTAGATTCAGTTGTATTCACGGATGCTTCATCTTGATTTACGAATGACTGCTCATTTTCTACTGCCTTCACCAAATTGATAGTAGGCGTGATGATTAACTTTGTTGCATTTGGATCTAGCTTCCCAAATGTTTCACTCCAAGTCATTGTATCGGGGGCTTTTCCGAATCCGCCATTCCCTTCTCCAACATAAACATTTCCTAAATCGTCTTTTACTTCCAATTGTACATCTATATTCGTCCATTTCTCTTCTGCTTGTTTCGATACAATTTGGTCATACTGCAAAATAAAGGACATTGGCGTAACCATAATTTCTTCAATCGCAACACGAACGCCTTCTTCTTCGGAAAACTTATCGCTCAATTGTACTGTAGAATCTGTCGCTTGCAATGAAAAATTGAACTTCCATTTCCCTTTTATATCTGCCCCGTCTTCTTCCAATATCAAATGATTAATTTTCCAATCAATATTAATCGGCTCGCCTTCTTTTAAATCTAGTTCAAACGGTGTAAAACGAGAAACACCGACATAATGTTTGTCATCTACTTTTGAAATCACATCATTACTCACCATTCCTCTTGCCCCTTGGATATTGGGTGGATGGTTCAACATGGCGATATTGCTAGCTAAAGCTTTTTTGCTTTCAATCGTGTACGTAACAGTTACCGTATTCCCATCAAAAATTGCTTCGTTAATCGTCATTTTAATGCCTTTACTTTCAGCATTTAAATTCATTTCAGTAGAAAACTCCTTATAATGACCGTAAGTTTCTTCGTCTAAAAACTTAAACACATCTCCAATAATTGGAATATTGCTTGCATAAGTGGGAAATGCAAGGCCAATCGCTGACACAGATAAACTACAAACCATTGCTGCGGCAACTAACTTCAATTTCCAACTTTTTCTTTTCTCTTTTTGAATGATTGACTTTTTCAGCGAACTCTTCACGCGAGCCTTCTCTAATTCTGATACTTCCATTTCCTCAAAATCATCTTCTTGTAAAATTTTATAAAGGTTTTTCATAAATGCTCCGCCCCTAATTCAAAATTTCTGATTTCTTGACTTAACTTCTTTTTTCCGCGGTAAACTCGATTATTGACCGCCGTATTTGTCAAATTCAGCTGTCTAGCAATCTCTGCTGTTTGCAAACCTAAAAAATATTTCATAATAAAAATCTCGCGATCAATTGGCGCTAATTGGTTCATTAACTGGAGCAAGTCGTTTCGATTTTCTCGCAGAATTAACTGATCCTCTACAGATAAATCTGCATTTACATCCATATATTCAGAAGTAAACTCCATTTCTGTACTTGCTTTTCTGTAATAATCAATGGCTTTATATTTTGCAATCGTACAAATCCACTTTCTAAAATCTGTGGAATCCCCCTTGAATTTCCTTCCATGATTCCAAACTGCTAAAAAAACATCATTCATACACTCATCCATCATGCCTTGATTATTCAAAGGAAGTAGTATTTTATACACAATCCCTTTCACAATGGGTAAATATAAATCAACGACAAATTCTAATGCATCTTCCTTTTGCTTCTTCAATCGTTTAATATAATTCGCTTCATTGGCTTTCATCTGATGATTCCCCTTACTTTTTTGTAAAAGCTTTTACACACTATACAACGTGCTAGAAAATATTATCTCTCATATTCTAATAAATACTTATACAAAACCTAAATATAAAAGATTTTTGAAGGAACGCAAAAAGAGATGGACTCCAATCCATCTCTTTTTCAGTGACTTTTTATCGATTTATTTTCTTACAACAGGAATCCACATTTCGCCATATGTTAAGTCATCTTCCTGTCCCATCAACACTGCTGTATTTGGACCACCAACATATGATACATCTGTTACCTCCATCAGGACCTCACCAAAGGCCATACCAGTGAGCTTGTTACTCAATTCCTCATCTGTATTAGCTTCCCCTTTGACAACAATATATTCTCCTTCAGGAAATTGGATAAGTCTGGTTGCCTCTGGTAAAGTCTCGTCCGTCATAACACCAACGTAATGCATCATCTTATTATTCACTGCTTCATTAACAACAAAAATGTAGTCATTGTTTCCAACCGTTTTTAGTTTTTCAAGCCTTCCATCTTGATGGACAGCTTGCCAAAAGTCTGCCTTCTCTTTATTAATACCGACCGGGTCCGTATAATCACTCTTAATCTCTATTCCAAAACCTAAAACAGTAAAGCTGTCCTTTTCTTCTAAAGTATAGTTTGCCATTTCAAAATTCCTCCTTTTAAATTAAACAAAAGCCTTGCTTTTTCTCTTGTTAAGTTTATGTTAGCATTAAACCATGTCAAAAAATGATACTATTTAGGAGGGTCCAATGAAAAAAATTGAACGGTTTAATACCATCATGCGGTATATCAATAATCGCTCGTTCTTTACAATTTCTGAAATAATGCGCGAATTTAACATATCACGTTCGACTGCAATTAGGGACATCAAGGAAATTGAAGCTATGGGAATGCCACTCGATGCCGAGGTTGGAAGGGACGGCGGTTATACTGTCATGAATAATTCTGTTTTACCTTCTATTCGCTTTACCGATAATGAAGTTAAAGCACTGTTTATTGCCTTCATGGCCTCTAGGAATCAACAACTTCCCTATCTAAAAAGTCGACAGTCTTTAGCTGAATAATTACTAGGACTCGTTCCGAATTACCAACAAGATAATCTAGTTTTGCTAAATCAAATCTTGCTTTTTGAAGGTACCAATCCTAATAATCCTGATTTACTTGAGATGGCAGACCTTCCCCACCCTATGTTGGAAAAATTAATCCAACTCATTCTTTTGGATAACCATTTATTGATTACTGTTAAAGAAGGGGCAGAAAGAAAGTCTTATCCAATTTATGCTTTACACCTTTATCGTGAAAAAAGCTTATGGCATCTTGAAGGATTTGACTTAAAGAAGGAAAGAAGAAGAGTTCTTCCTGTTGATCAATTCATTGATGTAAAGCCTTATTCCACGAAATCAAAAGTCACGAAGAAGAAGAAGATTTCAGAAAAAGTAAGTAAGCAAGAAGAAGTCATCAACCTTGTCATTGAATTTGGCCCAAAAGCAATCGCCCAGTTCAAAAAGTACCATCCTTTTAATTTTTCAATTTCCTATACGAATCCTTACCAAGCCACAGCCACTTTGAAGGCTTTTATCAATGTTAATATACCCGAAGAATTGAAAGATATAACAAATTGGTTACTATTTCTAGGTGAGGATATCAAATTCAAAAAGGTGCCAAAAGAAGTCTTAGAAGATTTACGCGGGAGGTTATCCTTATACCATCACTAAATAAGTCTTGGCTAATTAAAAAACCAGTAATATTGAGTTTGTCCTTTATCCTACTATGTTTTATTTCAAAACAAGCTAAAGAGACTTTTGCTGCCATTGCGTATTGAAAATTTGAATCATTAGAGAGCTTTAAGCATTCGTGGATAACAGCTCACTGGAGTTGTAGTAGTTGCTCCGTTAATGCTTATACCTATTTATATAACAATAATAATCGGATCCAACTAATTCGTACGCAACTTATTTTTATCCGCGCCTCGGTGAGCGTTATCCGCGTTTGGAACATGTTTATCCGCGCTTCAGCATAGTTTATCCGCGCTCAAGACCACTTTATCCGCGCAACAACATATTCTTAACAAACCCTCCAGCAATCCCACCAAAATTAACATACAAAAAATCGCCCATTCCAACTCGAATGAGCGATCATTTCTTACGCTTCAGGAATCGACACTGAAACGCTTTCTTCTTTAAACACTTCCTGCGCAACTTTCAAAGCATTAAGTGCCCGTGGGAAACCTACATATGGAATTAAATGCATAATACAACCAACAATTTCATCGGGCGTTAACCCGACTACAAGTCCTGTTTTCACATGCATACCGATTTGCGGAGTGCCTTGAGCGACGAGCGCTGAAATCGTTGTGAGTACTTTTTGTTTATTGTCGATGCCTGGACGTGCGTAAATATCGCCAAAAGCAAATTCTACTACATATTTTTCCAAATCTGGCGCTACATCTGCATAACCTTTTCCAATATCCATATGCCCCGTTAGGTTATTCCCGTCTGGTATTGTCAGTTCTTTTAACTTTTCTAATCCCTTTTCATAACGTTCTGTTGTCATTTGAACATCCCTCCAAATTTTAAACTATTCTTTATTTTCAACCTTCTAAATGCCAGTATATAATCTTTCCAGAAATAAGTAAAACGTTCATGAGTCAATTCCTCGACTCATGAACGTTTTCATTCAAATTGTTAATTCAGTTGGTAAAAATTCGGGCAATTGACGTGCATGCTTATCGAGTATAATTTGTTCTGCTGGAATACCTTCTTGACGTAATAGGTCAATATTTTGCAATAGGAATTCATCACTACCGACAATATAAAATAATCCTTCTTGATCCTCAGCAAGTTTTTTTACTTCACTGTAATACGCTTCTCGATTCTCAACAAATTGCGCACTGAATTTTTTATCCGCTGCCGTTTCAAAAATAGTTGGGAATAAAAAATCTTTTGATGAATCGACATTTAACGAATGGATTTGATTCACTTGTTCGTTATTCTCAAAATACTCCAGAACGAGCGGTCTAAATGTTGCGAGTCCAACCCCTGACGATAGTAAGTAAACATTCTTACCTTCTCGTTTTAGCGGCACATTCGAATGCGTTTTGAAAATCGCGACTTGATCACCAATGGTAAGATCTCTTAAAATCGCTTTAAACTCCGAACATTGTTCTTTAATACGCGTCGTAATCCCTATGGACGTTTCATTTGGTAAAGTAGAAATGGACATATGGCGAATTAAACCGCGATTCGGCTTTTCTCCAGCATTAAAGCCTTCCAAAGCAAAATGCGTATGCGCGCCTTCTTCCCATGTAAACCCTTCCGGACAATCTAGCAAATACGTTCTTACTTCAGGTGTTTCTTGAATAATTTGATTGATTTTTGTCCAATAAATCTGCATACAATCGTCTCCTTCACAATCTTCTATACCTTCACCATACACTAATTGATAATTATTCTCAATTAAACAATCTCAATCAAATGATAATGTATCCAATACTTTACCTGTCTGTCGATCGACCACTTGAACTTCTGCTTCCGCCGTATCTATTCGTTTTTCACTTTCAAAATACCATATATATAATCCTTCCAAATTATATTTTTCGATTTCTTCTTCTGGTAGCATCGCTAAATTCAATAATCGCGCTTCTTCCCCGTTCACTTGTACGATTGCATCTTCCACTCGGTCAATTAATCCGTATATTAAATGCCTTTTTCCAATCGTTTCCACATGATTATTAGCCAAAATATCTCTATTATTTATCGGATAGCTAAGAAATCCTTTTGCCTTCCAACCAAAAATTCTTTTATCAACATAATGTGCACCTAGTAGTTGATCATCCGAAATTGTAAAGAATAGCGCTTGGCGGTCAAGTACATAGCCAGGAATTAAAGCACTATCGAAATACAGTTCGTAAATGGCTTCTTGTGGTTCCGAATAAGCCTCAGATTTTTCCCAACTTCCCCAAATAACAAGCATAATGATGACTGCGGGTGCAAGCATTTTCACCCATTTTAGCACTTGATTTTTTCGTGACGGTACTTCCGTTTCTGCCCCTTGAAACGACAGTAAGTACGGATTAAACCGCATGACAATAAGCATCGCAAAAGCCGCATAAAGTAGAAAACCGCGCATCGGGCTAGCAAAAAACTGGGAAAATAATATCCCTACTGGAAAAATCCACTGCAATATTCCCATTTCCCAGTTTGATTTTGCAGTTTTCACTTGTTTCTCCTCACAATACGGACATTTTACTTCCTTCCCTTTGAACATACTCGCCTTTAAAGATTGACCAAAAGTCCACTCCTCACCGCAATTTGCACAAACAGCTAAAGTTCGATGTCTTAACATGATTTTCATCAATAAATAAAATACAATATAAACGCCAAGCATGATTAGCACTTTTAATAATTCTGGTGACAATAAAGACTGTTCCACCGTGGCTTCCGGTCTTGCCGCATGATTCATATTTGTAAGATCTCCCGTAAATAATAAATAACTAAATCCCAATCCAAGAAGTGTACAAGCCGTTAACACAAATCGATAAGACCAATTAACTCGATTTTTTCGATTCATCTTTCTTAATATCGATTGTTTTTTCTCATCTGACAAAGTGACCGAACGAAGCTCTTTTTCTAAATCTTTTTTAATTTGATTCATCGTGGAAAACCTCCCATTCATAATCAATCATTCGATTTTTTAATTGTTTCCGCGCGCGCTGTAATCTCGTTCTAATGGTCGATTCCGGACATTTTAAGA